>DATIUL010000142.1:0-2013 GCA_035466865.1 Anaerolineaceae bacterium
ATAAGATTGCCTTTGTTTTTTATATTTTTCTGCAAGCGCCGCCCCACCAGGGCCCAGGTAGGCTTCGATTACCCTGTGATTTGACTGAATCTCAGCCGCGCAGCCTTCAGCAATTTTCGTACCATAATCCAATACAGAGATCTGATCAGAAATGCCCATCACGACCTTCATGTCATGTTCGATCAGGATGATAGTAATTCCCAATTCATCCCGCAATCGCTTGATGAAATGTGTTGCTTCCGCAGTTTCGTTCATATTCATACCGGCTGTTGGTTCATCCAATAACAATACTTTGGGCTGGTTTGCCAAAGCACGGCCAATTTCCAGCCTGCGTTGGAGCCCGTAGGGCAAGTTCTTGGCAAGATAATCTCCAAAGCCTTTCAAACCAACATAATCCAACAATCGGAGAGCTTCTTTGACTGATCCGCTCTCTTCTTTTATAAACGGTCTGGTATGGACTATCGCCTCAAACCAGCTGGATTGTAGATTGGGGTGCAGACCAATCAGAATGTTCTCAACTGCGGTCAAATTGCTGAAAAGACGGATATTCTGATAGGTACGGGAAATCCCCAGCCAGGCGACAAGATCGGTCGAGAGGCCCTGAATGGGGTCTCCGTGAAATAATATTTGACCTTTCTCGGGGACATAAAAACCCGAAATGCAGTTGAAAAGCGTGGTCTTGCCTGCCCCATTGGGGCCGATGATGCTGTAGATATACTTTTCGGGTACATCTAGGTCAACCTGATTGACCGCGGTCAGACCTCCAAATATCTTACTTACACTCTTTACCTGGATGATTGGATCAGTCATGTTGATCTCCTTTTCCAGGTGGAGAATCCGCTTTTTGCCTGTTGCCTTCATCTTTCTCTATGTTTGGTCTACTAGCAGGCCACAATCCTTCAGGACGTTGAAGCATCATGAACACAAGCAATCCACCAAATACCAACAGGCGGTAGTTCTCAATCTCACGTAAAATTTCTGGAAGTCCTTTTAGAGTAAATGCACCGAGGATGATTCCAGGAACACTGTTGATACCGCCAACAATTAGGATGCTGAGAATATTCATAGATACCATTAATTGATGGTCGTTTGGCCCGGTAAACTGGTTGCGAGCCGCGAAAATTCCGCCTGCCAACCCAGCAAAAGCAGCCCCCAGGCATAATGCCAGCAATTTACTATTCTTTATATTGATACCAGTAGCTTGAGCGACCTTGGTATCCTCCCGAACAGCCATCCATGCTCGGCCGGTTCTGGACCGTTCAAGCCGTTTGTAGACGAAAATAGCCAGAATCATAAATACCAAAATAATATAGGTGTAATCGATATCGCTGGAGAACGGCTGCCCAAACAGGGTTGGTCCTTTGATATCCTGAATTCCCCGCGGACCTCCGGTAAAAGCAGTTAAAAGGTCACTTTTCAGAAGGATGCGGATAATTTCACCAAATCCAAGCGTAACAATAGCCAGGTAGTCGCCGCGCATACCCATCACTGGCAGACCCAACAAAACTGCTGCCAGTACTGCCATGAGAACCCCTATGGCTAAGGAAGGCCAAAATCCCAGCATTATCCCATGGGGAAGCGGTGCGTTCAGCAATGCCACACTATAAGCTCCCATGGCAAAGAACGCCGCGAACCCGAGCATCAATTGGCCTGAAAGACCGACGATGATGTTCAGCCCGATACCCAGGATCACATACAAACCAACCAGGCCGACAACATAATTATTGTAGGAGCCCCACATGCGCGGCAGGAAAAATGCTGAAAGTCCAATAAGCAGGAAAAGCAGATATTTGCCGTACTTCCTGACCCAATTTGGCGTAATTGCCTGAATCTTTGCCCGCAAACCACGGTAGACACTTGAAATACCCTTAAAGAAGTGGGACACTGCATCGGATTTCAGAAGGATCTTTAGCACGCTACCCAGCAGGCTGGCGCCTGTGAACAAACCCAAATGCAGTAAAGAGACTAAAGCTCCTCTTTCCAACAGGAAGAGTTTGATACTTGCAGGCCCAA
>DATIUL010000143.1:0-3397 GCA_035466865.1 Anaerolineaceae bacterium
CGGATAGTTTGACTTCAAACCATCCTCAACGACGCGAGAACCTTCTGCCACAAAAAGACCTTCTTTACGGCGTGTCTTTGATTGGGTAATGAGCTTGTGCACAAGCTGAACACGCGGGTTTTGGTCAGAGGTCAGGGTTTCAATCATTTCAGGCTTTCACTGGCGGAATGGCAAAGTGCTCATAATCTATCGTACCACTGGCACCAATGGTGAGCAATCCAAATTCGACTCGGTACTTATTGAGACGGTTTGGATAACCCGCCCCGGCGTTAATGAGACGCTGAGAGCCGATCTGGTCATCTGCAGAAGTGTGTGTGTGACCGTATAGGATGAGATCTCCTTCAGGATATCTTCTTGCCAGGCGATTGCGAAAGAATTGGTAAAACGGTGTATGGAAGGTAAGGACTGTTCTAACGTGGTCGAGAAGGTACTGCCACATGCTAAGATGGCCGTGAGCCATCACGATTTTCACCCCATTAATCTCAAATTGCAGGTCCATAGGTGCCTGGTGTGCCTGAAACCAATCCCGATTGCCTTGGACGTTACGAACAGGCGCAAGGGCTTCAAGTTCGGTGATGGTTTCTTTGCGGCAGGCATCCCCGCAATGCAGGATTAAATCTGGCCGCAAATCGGCAATTGCTGTTAATAAGCCAGGGTCAAGCCTTTTGGCCCGGTCGCCGACATGCGTATCAGAAAGCACAACAAAACGATGGCTGCTAGTCATTTGCTCAGGCTTTGATGCTTTTCTTGTTTTTAACTTTAAGCTGCCACCAAAGTTGATTGAGCTGCTTGAAAGTGTTCCAGAGGTGCCGGAAGTTAAAGAATTGGGACTTGCCGTAGCTGCGAGGGTAATGATGCACGGGAACCTGTTTGAATTTATACCCAGCATCCTGGAATTTTTTGACCATTTCCAAACAAATTGTGCCAGTGTTGGATTCGAGCTCCACATGATTAAAGAGGTCGCGGCGTATGAGGCGAAAATCGCAGTCCACGTCGCGGGACTGGAAACCAAAGGTGAATTTAACAAAATAGTGGTAAAGACGGCCGATAAGTTTGCGACTTAAAGGGTCACTGCGAGTCATCTTGTAGCCATTGACAACATCAATGCCTGGTTCGAGTGCGCGTCCCAATTTGACAATTTCGAGAGGATTGTACTGACCATCCCCATCTGTGTAAAAAACCCACTCTTTGGTGGCAGCACAGAAACCATCCCTCAGCGTAGCCCCGTAACCCTGATTGACTGGGTGCAAGATTATACGTAAACGCGGATAGCGCGTCTGAAGCTCCAATAATGCTTGTTGCGTGTAGTCTTTGCTGCCATCATTAATGACAATCACCTCAAAATCATCCGTGATTTGAGGAAGTGCGACCATAACGGAATCGACCATGCTTCCGATTGTGCCGGCATCGTTATAGGCAGGGAAAAAGGCGCTTACTCCGCCTTTAATTTTTTGAAGCGGTGCATCCATGTAAGTATCCCTGGGTATTATTGGCATTGAATTGCTGGAAAATTGACAATGCAGATATCTTTTCTAACAAAGATTTTTCCGACCTCATCCTCAAAGAGCAGCACATAATTTCTGATTGTACCCGATGCGGCATCATTGTAAAAGACACGGGCGATTGCCAATTCATCAGGGTCAATGCCGATGGCATTTGGGTTGGTGTAATCCAATATGCGTTGTTTAAGTAAGAAAAGGGCATCAAAATTACCATTTTCAATGTAAGCATAATCCAACATTTCAAAACTGGTTTCCTGCCACCACTCTGCCTTATCAGGCATGTAAAGTCGATAATCGTAATATACATGTGCCGCTTTGCCGGTAAGCGGCGTCAATGTCATGATCGCTTTTTCGTAAAAAAGGATGCGAGGGTCATTTTCAGCCTGGTGCACTTTATCCTGAATAATTTGGAAATCTACAGGAATAAAAAGACCCGCCTGCACCAAAATTAGGGTTGAAGCTAAGAGCGTCAAGGGTTTACCAAGTTTGGGCGTGATTTGGGCTTGAGAATTTCCTGGCAAGAGCAAGTATAAAGCTGAGCTGGCACAAACAATAGCAGGCAGCCAGTATTGATACTTGAAATGGGAGACAAAAAGAACCACAAATGTCAGCGGTATAAACCATGTGAGCAAGATAGTGAACAAGTGCCGGTCCTTCGCGCGAAACGCACCATAAATCAGGGCCATGATGGTCATCAGGATGAAAAATAGTCGGCCATAGGCTTCCTGCAGTGGTTTGATTGCCGAGGAGATACCCATTGTGTATACAAGGTCGTATCCCTTGGTTATTTCACCCATTTCCCGAAGGAACGTTTTACCGTACATCAGAAAAGCGTGTCGATCAAACATGAACGGATTTGCGGCCAGAACACCTACACCCATAACCAGCATGAAAAGCAAGCCTCGATTAATAGCTTGTTTTAGACTGAGTTCTTTTCGAACAATTCCGATTATGAGCAGGGTGGCGATTGTGAGAAAAAAATACACCCCAATCAGTTTGGTGGCGATCAAGACCCCGCAGAAAAGAGCCGCTATGTAAAAGTATTTCTTGTACTGGCGTTTATCCCGCCAGAGGAAATAGATCACGATTGTCGACAAGAAAAACGCTAATCCATCTGGGTGCAGCCAAAGATTATTCCTTACGATCCCTGGTAACAGGTTCAGGACCAAAAAAAGAGCTATGGATCGCCAGGAGGAAAAGTGATCCTGCATGTAAACCAAGAGAAGGATGCCCAGTAAAGAGGGCAATACGCTCACCACCTGGCGCATCGCCGCCATTAGGGCTGGCGTGTTGCCAAAATTACCTGTGAGACGGAGTGGGAGTGCTGTTACGCCGGCCAGACCGAAGAAGGGAAAGCCGTAATGGTAGAAGTCATACAAGATAAAGCGTAAGAGCTGCTCATCCCAGCGGCCTTTGGGCAAGGTCATTCTTTGGACAACATCATAGACCGCGCCTTCATCGGGTTCATACATGCTGACCATTGCACGGTTTAGTGATGCGGAACTATTTGGGAGTATGTAAACACAAAAAATTAGGACCGCAAGAAGAACAAGCGTCCAAACGATCCATCTATTTGTTTTTTGCATAGGCAGAATTATACCAATTGCCTTGAAATATTCGGGCTAAAGTCAATTGTTCAATCCGCGAGTTGTCAGGTCAAGAAACCTATTTTTATGTGCTTTGAGAAAACTTCAACGTGATTAAAATGCCGTGGGTAGGTGCCTTAAATTGCCAGGCTAAATACTAAAAGGTTTCGAGTATTCAATCGCCTGCGAATAGGTCTTGTAACCCAAATTTTCATAGAGGCCCAAGGCCCCGCTGGGGTTTTCAGAGTCCACCCCTAACGCGGTCTCGTGCATATTCATGGCTTTGAACATTGTCATGGACCTGGTAAT
>DATIUL010000144.1:0-2768 GCA_035466865.1 Anaerolineaceae bacterium
TAATTTCATGGCTGCCTGCGCCAGTGCAAGCAAAAAATGCAGCGGCCCCGCTGGCGGATGACGTTTCCCCCTACGACCTGATTGCCATGATGAATGCCCTGCGGGTGGGCAATGGACTTGCAGCCCTGATTGAAGATCCGATCATCGACTCGGTGGCGCAGGCCACTGCCCAAATAATGGCGGATACCAACGCCACCTGGCACATCGGGGATGCCCCGGGCCGTATTCAGGCAGCGGGTTATGGCGGCGGCGAGAAGGTCTACGCTACCGAAAACTTCGCCATGGGCGGGCATCAGACCATCGACAATATTATGCTCATCTGGTCCGACTTTGACCATATGCGCCCGGCCACGGGGCCTTACTGCAATGTAGGGGCCGGAGTGGCAACTGCCGCCAACGGCACAACTTACTACATTTTGCAGGCCGCCTACGTGTCCGGCAAAACTTGCGGTTCATATACCTCGGGGGGCACTGTTAACCCGGTGACCGGCAGTACCGTGGATAACAACACCGGGCTCAGCCTGATCGTCCCTGTTAAGGTGGCCGAGCCGAACGCGGATGGGAACTTGATCCACAAAGTGCAGTATGGCCAGAGTTTATGGCTGATTGCCGTGGCTTATAAGACCACCGTGCAGGAGCTGCGGATTTGGAACAACCTGCCCGAGAGTTACCAGCTGCAGGTGGGCGATGAGTTGGTTATTCCGTGGGAAGGTGCCAAAGGCTATCAGACACCCACGCCGGTGGGGCTGATAATCACCAGCACGCCGGACGCGGAGGGGAATATCACGCATGTAGTTGAGGCGTATCAGACCCTGGAGAAAATTGGGACGGCTTACGGAGTTTCGGTGGAGAAATTGCTCCATTTGAATAATTGGAGCCTTTCGTGGCCGCTGCAAATTGGGCAAAAGCTGATGATTAAGGGTGTGGAGGTCACGCCAACATCGACTTTGCGACCGCTAACCCCGCTTGAAATGCTCACTCCTGCGGCGGATGGAAAGTATTACCACTTTGTGCGTTCCGGGCAGAATGCCGAATGGATTGCCGGCTTGTACGGTGTCAGTTCTGCGGACTTGCTCGGCTGGAACGGGCTGACTGGCGCATCGATTTTGTACCCTGGGGACCGGCTGCTGCTGCAAGTGACCCCGCCTCCGACGGCGACTTTTACGCCCGAACCACCAACAGAGACACCGATTCCGTCAACGGAAACTCCGACCGCCACAACAACGGCAACATCGGTTGCCACCCTAACGCCTGAGAGCGTTCCCGCTGCAAAGTTTCAGGCTGCAGCAACTATTGCCCCTCCCCCGACAGCAACGTTGGCAAAATCAAACCCATTTTCGATCGGGGGCGTGAGCTTTTTGTGGGCGCTGCCAGTCTTAATTGCGGTGATCGGGGGAATCGAGTGGAATCAAAGAAGGAAGAAATCTTAATTTACGGTTTCGTTTTTCTCAGTCCACAATTAGGGGTTGTTCGACACATATAGAAATGACAAACTCTTTGTATTGACAATTTCTTTTACTACTTAATTGAGAAATTAAAACTGACCGTAAATGCCAGGCATAGGCCCACTGGCAGCAATCAGACCTAAACAATAGATCAAAATCAACGCCAACCCAATATCAAAAAGAATTCTGACACCAAGAGGCAATACCTTTCCTGATTGAAATCGGAATTGAAGCCATGAGATGAAAGGAATAGCAAAGAATATTCCTACCACATATGCAATTTTTACTGAATTTTCAACAACCGGGAAGGGAACGGTCTGAGAAAATGGCAGGGGACTAACAGTTCCTTGTAAACCGAACAGAGCTTTGTAAAAATTGGATGCAAATGTCATATCAGGTGCTCTAAAAAGGACCCAACTTAGCAGTATCCAGAAGATTGTCCACAAGTGTTGCAAAGGTTTCCATGCTTTTTGTAGTTTTCTGCCAAGTTTTGTGGCTTCAAAACCAATTATTATCCCAAGCATCAAACCCCATGCTATGTAATGCCAACCAAGACCATGCCAAATTCCAGTGAGCAGGAAGATCAAAAGTATTGAAACTTGAATTGGGTATGATTTTTGTTTACGAAAGCGAAATTGGAGCGGTGTAAAAATGTAATCTCGGAACCAACCTGAAAGAGAGATATGCCATCTGCGCCAGAACTCCGTGACACTTTTGGAAACATAAGGCCAGTTGAAGTTCTCGACTAGTTTAAATCCGAATATCTCACCTATGCCTATTGCCATGTCGGTGTATCCAGAAAAATCGTAATACAGTTGAATCGCATAGCCGACCAGGACCAACCAAGCTTGTGGGGTTGTGATGGATGGGTCGGTGTGAGTAAATACTGGATTAATGAATTTGGCAATAACATCAGCGATGAGTACCTTTTTTGCCAATCCAATGATAAAACGGCGAATGCCCTCAGAGGTTCTTTCGGGAGTTGCTGAGTTAAAGTCAAGTTCAGCTGTGCTATCCCGGTACCGTTGAATTGGTCCCACTATCATTTTTGGGAAGAAGAGCAAAAGAGCAGCAAACTTTAGCAGATTTTTCTCTGCCCGTGTAATTTCATTATTGATATCCAGAAAATATGCGATTGTTTGAAAAACCATGTAAGAAATACCTAGCGGGAAGATCCAGGTGGTGGGGGAGACATCATTCTTGAATAGATTAACCGCAAAAACATTGGGCACTTGCAATGAGTTTTCAACAAGACACTTCAGGCCAACAAGTAGGCCAAGGTTGAATAGCAACGCCATCCAGAGTACTAATGTAGAAGATTTG
>DATIUL010000145.1:0-7444 GCA_035466865.1 Anaerolineaceae bacterium
AAATTGACGAAAAAAGTTTGTGAATGTTTTCGGCGGATTGACCAAAAAAGGTCAATCATCGCCCTACGCCCATATTCTTTTCCGATTTTCTCGTGACCCCAAACACGATCCCACGTAGGGCAAGATTGGTGTGCTTGCCACCAATCTGCCGACTGCCGATAGATCCCGGGATAGATATGAATGTTTTCGTCGACTTGACCAAAAAAGGTCAATCATCGCCCTACACCGACTTTGTGAAAAAACCCTCTTTCCCGCTTACCCGTCCGCATCGAGGCGGGCACAGGTGTCGGACCTTACCCCTCAGGGGAAGGCCAAAGACAGATTACCGCGCGTTCGCTTGCAATGACGAAAGCACGGGCGGGAAAAAGACCGGAGCGATTTTCATCGTTCCTTAAAGGAGAAAAAGAGCAAAACCAGATTGCCGCGCGTTCGCTCGCAATGACGGAATGATCAAGAACCCCTCATCCCCGCTACGCGGACCTTACCCCTAAAGGGAAGGCCAATGAAAAAAAGGGCAGGCTTAGCACAGGAAACGCAGAAGACTTATCCCGCCCTTACCCAGGATTAGGCAAAGATCCCTCACAACTAAGTTCGGGATGACAAGATGGGGGCAAGGGCGGGAACAAGGCCTCCAAATGTGCACGCGTACCCTTGGTACGGGTCTGCCGTGCCAAGCCTGCTTTTATGTCCTCCGCAACAGAGTCGAGAGCACCCTGCCCTATAACTGCACTCAAAAATCTCGCTCCGCTCCATCGCCAATGTTACAATTGGAAAAACATTGGTCTACATCAACGAAAACTGAGGCTGTTCTTGTGAAATCCCTGAAACTTGTGCTATTCAGTCTGATCGTTTTCCTGGGGGTGAGTTCGTATGCAAAAGCCGCACCACTTTCTCAAGTTCCGAGGATTCTTTATGTCATGGAAGGAAAAGCTGGCGACTGCCTAAAAAGTTGGGCAACCGCCTGCGAATTACAAACTGCTATGGTCAAAGCCAACCCAGGAGATCAAATCTGGGTGGCGGAGGGGACTTACAAACCCACTAGATCCGAGACTCGTACAGCAACCTTTCAGCTTGAGTCAGGTGTAGCCATCTATGGCGGCTTCTCTGGTGAAGAGTTGACACGGGATGAGAGGAATTGGGTGGACAACATCACTACTTTGAGCGGAGACATTGGGGTTGGCGGTAGTATCGATGACAATAGTTACCATGTGGTGACCAGCAGCGGGGTGGATGCAACTGCGATTATGGATGGGTTTACTGTCAGCGGTGGAAATGCCAATGGCACAGAACCGCATAATTATGGCGGTGGGATGTACAACACTAATAACAGCAACCCCACTCTGACAAATGTAACCTTCACCAATAACTCGGCTGCTTACTATGGCGGCGGGATGTACAACTTCGGTAGCAATCCCATTCTCACTAATGTAACGTTTACCGAAAACTCGGCTGCTTATTATGGCGGAGGGATGTACAACGATTACGGCAGCCCTATTCTCACCAATGTCGCCTTTACTGAAAATACGGCTACTGATTCTGGAGGAGGGATGGTTAACACGAGCAGCAGCCCCATGCTGACCGATGTTACCTTCACTAAAAATACGGCTACTGTTGGTGGCGGGATGGTCAACGAATCCAGCAACCCCACACTGACCTATGTCACCTTCTCTGGGAATAGGGCGGGTAATGGCGGTGGGATGGTCAACAATTTCAGCAGACCCACGCTGACGAATGTTACTTTTACAGAAAACTGGGCATCTGCTACTGGCGGAGGGATGATCAACTGGAGCAGCAGCCCCACGCTTACCAATGCAACCTTTACTAAAAACTCAGCTGTTCTTGCCGGTGGGATGTCCAACGAATCCAGCCATCCCATGCTGACCAATGTCACCTTCAGCGAAAACTCGGCTACTTATGGCGGTGGGATGGTCAACAATTTCAGTGGACCCACGCTGACGAATGTAACCTTTACCAAAAACTCGGCTGATTATTTTGGCGGAGGGATGCACAATGAATCCAGCAACCCTACGCTGGCAAACGCAATTGTTTGGGAAAACACACCAACGCCAAGCCAGATCTATAACGACGGAAATAGCTTTGCAACGATTACCTACAGCGACATCGAAGGTGGCTTTGATGGCGATGGCAACATCAATGATGACCCACATTTGGGTCCCTTAGCAGATAACGGTGGCTTTACCCAAACTCATGCTCTTGGGGTGGGCAGCCCGGCGATAGATGCTGCTTACTCAGCCTTCTGCCCCACTTATGACCAGCGCTTTTATGCCCGGCCCATCGACGGTGATGGGAATGGATCGGCAATATGTGACATGGGTGCGTTTGAGTATGGTTCGTCTGTTGACGGTTTTACATTAACAGTTACCGTGGTAGGTGATGGCTCAGTCACCAAAATTCCAGATAAAACTGGTTATCTCTACGGCGAGAAATTTACTCTGATTGCCAATCCCGGTTGGACTTTTATCGGGTGGAGTGGGGATGCGACAGGCACGGCCAATCCTCTGACGATGACCATCCAGGGCAATACCAACATCACCGCCAATTTTACAAACATCTACAAACTCTACTTGCCACTCATTTTGAAGAATTAGGCGCAGGTTGGCCTGCCCATAGGGCAATACCAAAGAAAAATATTGTCAAACCAGATCGCAACGCTTCACTCACGGTAAGTATTTATTATCTGGGTGGAATTCCTGCAAAGAAAACCCAGATGAAGAGGTTTAACCTTCTTCAATGGACACCTTCATAGGCGGAGCAATGTATAATTAACGAAGAAAGGCAAGGTGAAAATGAGCAAAGCAGGCAGCTATTTTAAGGGGCTTTTCTGGGGTGGTTTGATTGCCAGCGCAATCGTTCTTCTTTACACTCCGTATAAAGGCGAAGATCTCAAAGCGCGCGCCAAGGATTACCTTGATAACGTCAAAAACGAAGTAAAAGAAGCCGGCGAAGAAAAACGGCGCGAACTGGAAGAAGAACTGGCCTTCCTGCGTTCTGGTAAAGCCTAAGCTGAACGACATCCAAATTAAGAAACGCGGACGGCACTCTTGCCGTCCGTAACCGTTTAATCAGGCGCAATCAATTACAAGCGGTTTAGGGGTAGTTGGAATTGGTTGCCGTAGGCGTTACAGTGACCGTGATGGTAATCGTACCCGTGGGGGTTTGGGTGGGCAACGGCGTGGGTGTGAAGTACGGCGTGGCGGTGGGTACGGGGGTGGCAACTACTTCAAGCGGCTTGGGGGTTGAGAGCAAATCGGCCACGCTGGTTGGCCGCAGGGCAGGGATACCGGCAACATCGTTGGCGTAGATTTCTCCCGCCTGGCAAACTGGATCGAGGAAGCGCACGACGTTTTCCCAGATGAGCGGCAGCTTGTTGACAATGGTTTTTTGCATGGCCGTGGCCAGGCAGCCAGAGCCGGCGTTGTAATTCAGCAGGGTCAGTTTCCACAAGTCTTCATAGCTGGTCAACTCACCTGCTTTACGGCCTGTGGTGTTTTTGTAGATTTGCTGCACTTGTTCGCAGTTGGCCAGCAATCCGCGGGCAAAAATGCTGATGCTGAAGTTAGCCTGGCTGAGGTCTACACCCACCGGGCAATCCTTGCAGGAAGCGTTCACTTTTTGCACCAGGGCGCCGCGCAGCATTTGCTGTTGGTCCTTATCCAAATTACCAAAACCACGTTGGCAGGTTTCGTTGCTGAGGACGAGCGGGCAGAATTGCGTAAAGAAGGCCGGGTTCCAAAGCAGTACGGCATCCGCGCCAGTTTCATTGAGGTGACCCAACCCGGCTTCATAGGCTTTTTGGTAAATTCCTGGCCAGAATTGGCTTTCGCGGCTGAAGATATTCTTCAGCATTTGGGCTGGAACACCGCGTTCTTTAGCAACACGGATAATTTCGGCATCGAATTGGTTTTGCCAGGCCAGCATGATATCCCTGGCGGCTTCTACGCCGCAAACGGTGGCAGCCCCGTTGGATTCAAGGCCACCGTTGGGGCAGGCCGAGGCATCCACCAGGCCCTGGCGGATAAGCGAGCCCGCCAGTAGGAAGTAATCGTTGCTGGAGACAAGGTCGGCTTCCAGATCGGGTGTGCGCAGCCAGGCGGGCGGCCCGCTGACCGGCTCAAAAGCCTGCCAGACCTGTGCGCAAGTGGAAGATTGGCTGCCTTTCCATTGCGAACTGAGCACATCCACGTAGTAAGTAGGCTGGTCGGGGGAGGTTTGTTCAGGGTTGCCAAAATCGCCCCAGGGAATCACACGGATCTGGGCTTCGTATTGCGCGGTACTATCGCCAAAGCTGGAATCACCCCAGAAGGTGAGTTTGGTTCCGGCCATGCCTGTTGGTCCCAGCGGCACATCGCAGATGGAACCGGGGCAAGTGAAAGGAGCCCCATTGAGCGTACCTGCCATTTGGATTATTTGCTCGTTTGGCAGAGGTTCCACCCCTTCAAGGCGCAAGTAAGGCAAGGCTGTACATTTATTTTCACCCGGGGGATTATTGCACCCAACCACGGATACGAAGATCTCCGGTATTGGCAAATTTACTTTGACTTCTTTAATTGAGGGCGTTATGTTCTGCAGGTGCAGGTAGAGGCCACTGCACTGTTCCGCGGAGCTAACCTGGTCGTTGAAAACGCAAGGTTTGGTTGCTGCCCATTGAGCCGCAACGGTTGCATTACAGTAATACTTTACTTCTTCCTGGGTAGGCCAGGCTTCATGCTCAGTATAGACCTGGCAAGCTACTTGCGAAGTCTTCCAGCTCATCAACCACCATTCGTAGACGGTGTAATTGACGCTGATGGTCGTGAAGCGCTCGGGGGCCTGGGAGGGCAAAGGAACAGAACTGACCAAGCTGGTTTTAAGGAATCCCAAGAGCAAACCGCAGATCACGACTAATCTGAGGAGGGCTTGCACGGGGTTCTTGGTTTTAATCATTTATCTTTTTCTCACACCTTACAGTAAAGGCGTGCCATAAACAATTGTTGAATAAGGCGATGTGGCATCATGGATAAGCCGTACCAATCCCAACGGTGGGGTATTGATTGGGGAGCGTTGGCAAAGCGGGAATAGGAGTGGTGTTGCTTGAAGTGCTGGTGGGAGCTCCTGGTACTGCTGTGTTCACGGGTACCAACGGTGTTGCCTGGGCAGTCTGGATAAGCGCCATCGCTTGCGTGGCCTGGGCTTCGTAGGTGAGTACAATTTCGCTCAGGGAAGAAGCTTCGTTCACAAAGGCCAGGGCGGCTGTGAAGAGGTTGCCAGTGGCGGGCTGAAGCGGCAGGAGCACCTGGGATTTCGTTTTTGCGTCCAGCACCCAGGGTACGAGGGCATCCCATCCGAGTAATGCGTAATTGATGCGGGAAGAGTCGCCGAGGCGGAGCATAAAAGGAACCTTGCTTACCATATCGATGAGGGTGAAATCCGTTTCCATTTTGGGTTCAAAGGTTGTGTAGTAGTTCGGTAATTTGGAGAGCCGGCCATCTTTGACCAACTTTTGGAGCAATAAACCCAGCACTTCCTGTTGCCTGCGCGCCCGGTCCACTTCATCATCACCCGAAAGGTAGGATACGTAACAAAGCAAGCGTTGGCCGTTGAGGCCGTGAATTCCTGAAGGGATACCTCCGCAGGCATCTTTGATGGGGAAGAGCACGCTTACATCCAAGCCACCCAGGTAATCAACCAGGTTTTGGAATTCAGTAGGGTGCGAGAGGATGAAGCGGTTTGGGCGGATGCCAAAGTTGTAGGCCAGGGTTTTGGAAACCAAATCCATGCCGCCGAGGGCCAGGCTGGTATTGAGACGGCGCATTCCCACACCGGGTAAGTAGACAAAGAGGTTGGGCGGAACTGAAATCATGGCCGATTTGGCCAATCTTTCGTTCACAAGCAGGATGTGCATAGCCATGATGCGCCCGGTGTATGGGGCTTCTTTGTCGGTGCCCATCAGCAGCCAGACCTGAACGTCTTTGCCCAATGCCAAGCGGCTAGCTTGGGCTGGTATGGGGGTAATCTCCGCGCTGAAGGGTGCCTCGAAGGTGTACCAGGGTTCTGGGGTCGGGGTTGGAGCCTCTACAGGCGGGGGCGTTTCGGATGGCGGCATCGTGTTCAAGCTAATGCTTTCGGTTAGTTCCGGGTTGGAGCCTGTAAGCCGCCGACTGCACCCAGCAATCGCCAGGAGCGCGAAGGATACAAACACTACGGCAATAAACAGGGGCACGCTAAATCGCCTTGATTCTGTTTTTAATGTGCCCGTTTCTTTTTTCATGTTTTGCCAATGCAAAGCAGCGGTTGCTACAGATAGTCCGCTATGATCAAGATTATAGCATTCACCTTGCCAGTGGCAATAACGATTTCTAGTACTTTATGATGATTTTTGGATGATTCAGGCGCTGTTTAGCAATTAAAGCATGAGCAGCATGGCAATAATGAGGAGCGCCGCCACCACCCCGGAGGCAATCCAGATCCAACGCACCAGGTTTTTCTCAAGTTGGCCTTGATGAAAAAGAAAAAGGCCGGAAAGCAAGTTTAACAACCAAATGCCAAAAGCCAGGGCTGGCATAATGAAAAGCTGGTAAGAGGGAACGTCCTCCAGGGTCACCCAGGTGACGGTTGGGTAAATGGAGGAAAAGGCAAAAGCCAGGACGAGCGCAAGCAGGCTCAAACCCAAACCCACAAGGATGCTGCTGCGGTGTGATTTTTGGGCCCAAATGCTGGCCCAAAGCTGGCCAAGCGACTCATCCACGCTGGGAAGGCTTTGAGTGGCACCCATTTGTTGAAAGCGTGCCACCTGGGCGGCAAACTCGGCGGGTTGTTTTGGGGAGATGGCGAAAGTTTTTGTGTTCCCAGAGACCAGCACCGCTTTTGCGGGGTCAGTCAGGCCATATTCGACCTTTCCCAAGCCCTGCACCTGGTGGTAACCAAGCACCAAACCGGGTATGTGGAGTACTGGAAGGGGCAATGAGCTGTTGAAGTCGGCTACCGGCCTGGCCCAGGCCAGGTTTTGGTTGGGGATGAAGGTTTTTCGGAAGCCCCAGGTAAGCTCGAGGCCATCCCTGGAAAGGATGTAGCACATGGTTTTGAGTTGATACAGTTTGTTGCTGGCGAAAATTAGCAAGAGGAGGGCAAAGATAGCCATACCGATCAGGATGGGAATAGTTATCAGGTTCAAAGGCAGCAGCCAGATGACCCCAACCAGCAGAATGATTGAAAGCCCCAAGAGGATGGCCAGAAAGATAGTGGCTTTTTGTTGGTCCGGGCGGTATTCCATGCCTCAATTATAGCGGTGGATTGGAGGCGCTGAAAATCTGTCTCTTCCCGTTGGGCTTCCCATCGAGGGGGAGCTGGCACGCAGTGCCTGAGGGTGGGCTCTTTTAGGTTCAAATATATCGCATCGATACCCTTCACCCCCGCTGCGCGGACCCTCCTCCAAAGGAGGGCAAAT
>DATIUL010000146.1:0-8524 GCA_035466865.1 Anaerolineaceae bacterium
GACAAGACCAAACTTTATTACCACACCGGCCTTGATTTGGGCTATTGCATGGGTATCGACGTTTATGCGCCAGCTGGGGGAACGGTCGTGGCCGTAAAACCAGACCAGGTCATTAGAGGTAATGCCATCGTTATCGACCACGGCATGGGAATTTTCACTACTTACATGCATCTTTCGAAGATTTTAATCAGTGAAGGCGAAGCGGTTGAGCCTGGTCAGAAAATCGGCGAGATTGGCAATACCGGCCGCTCAGCTGGACCTCATTTGCATTTCCAGGTGGATGCCAATGGCGTCCATGTAAACCCTGAAACCTGGTTGCTCAAGGTTTTTCCTTAACAAAAAGACAGACCAGATGGTCTGTCTAAATGCGCTGAGGGGGACTTGAACCCCCACGTCTTGCGACACATGGCCCTCAACCATGCCTGTCTGCCAATTCCAGCACCAGCGCAAACGTGAAATAGAATTATATTCAGAGAACCCTGAAAGTCAATAGTGGGAACTCGAAAAGAGGAATAATGAGCATAAGAATCGTTTTAGACGCCATGGGATCTGACTCCAGGCCGGCCCCTGAATTGGAGGCTGCACCAAGACTGATTGCCAAATATCCTGACCTTGAGCTCTTGCTGGTTGGGAATCAAGCCGATCTGGAACCGAAACTAAAAGCATTAGGCGCGGAAGACCCCAGAATCAAGGTTATCAATGCTACTCAAGCTCTTGAAATGAGCGACCACATCCAGGAAGCCCGCGCGAAGAAAGACAATACCATGCAAGTGGGCATGGATTTGATTAAAGCAGGCAAAGCAGATGCATTTGTCACTGCTGGAAATACTGGCATGGCAATGTACTTTGCGATGAAAACGCTTGGGATGATCGAAGGCGTTGCCAGGCCGTGCTTGGTTGCTGTTTTGCCAGTGGAAGGCGGCCAATGTGTGGTCACCGATATCGGAGCCAACGCGGAATGCCGTCCTGAATTTTTGGTTCAATTTGGCCAAATGGGAAGCGTTTATGCCCGTCAACTTTTTGGCCTTAAGGAAGTCAAAGTCGGTCTGATTGCCAATGGCGAGGAAGAAGGCAAAGGCAATGAGCTCGTGAAAGCGGCTTTCCCCTTGATGAAGGCGCAAGTGCCAGGATTCGTAGGCAATATTGAAGGTAAAGAGCTATTTGCCGGCCAGGTAAATGTAGCCGTCACCGACGGCTTTACCGGGAATGTGTTGCTAAAATCCACTGAGGCTGTAGCCAAACTGATTTTGCGCAACCTAAAAGCCGGCCTGATGCAATCATTCTTCACCAAATTAGGCGCTTTGCTTGCCAAGCCGGCCTTTATGGCTGTTAGAAAACAGTTGGACCCATCCGAGATCGGTTCTGCCCCATTGCTCGGTGTTAATGGCCTGGTATTTATTGGCCACGGGCGTTCGGATGGCAAAGCCATGGTAAGCGCGGTCGAACGCGCCATTAATGCTGTAAAATCAAACCTGCTGGCTGAACTCAGCAGTTCGATGAAACCCGAAAACAAGGAAGAGAAAAAAGCATGAAATTAGTCGTCAACGAACCTTTGATCAAACAACGCAAGTCGCTTGCCCAGGTACTAACCTTTGCAAGTTTGGCAGTACTGGGCATCGGTCTGTTCTTTGCCTTCCAAAAAGACATCACCAAGATGTACTACTCTTATATTGCCCTGGTAGTGGGTTTCGTGCTTTCGCAAGTTGGGATGTACTTCACCACGCGTTTTGGCCGTTCACCTCGCTTTGACGAGGTGATCACGACTGCCTTGGAGAAGTTGCGCCAGGATTATAGCTTTTACGTCTATAATGCTCCAACCTCGATGATGCTGGTCGGCCCTTCCCGGATTTGGCTGCCAATACCCCTCACGGCAACTGGCGAAATTTCATTTGTTGATGGGAAATGGAAACAGAAGGGCGGTAATGCCTTGATGAAATTTATGGGCCAGGAAGGTATCGGCAAACCAGAAAGAGATTTTGCCACTGAAGAGCACAACCTGCGTGCATTTATGGCCTACAAAGGCATCCCAATCGCCCAGCAGCCAGAAATTAGACCAGTCTTGATTTCGATGATGAAAACCAGCAAGATCGGTGACGTCTCAAATTCGCCAATCCCTGTTATCGACCTTGAAGAACTCAAGCGCTATATCCGCCGTGTTGACCGCGAAGAAGCCACCGACCCTATTAGCCCCGAAACATTCACCAGGCTCAACCAGATTTTTGACAACTACAAGGCTAACGACAAACCTAAGAAGTAGTTGTCACTTTAACACACAAAAACAGGCACCCTTAGGTGCCTGTTTTGACTCATAAACGAACAAAATGGGAATTTTATCCTTCGGTTGACGACAGAAGAGCCTAAGAATCCTTTGAGGGGGCCGAGTTTCTGACTGGCCTTTTTTCCTTCAACCCAGCGTATGCCTTGAGCTCTTCAACTTCCTTATCCTTTAGAAAACGCCATTCACCGGGTTTAAGACTGCCCAAATGAACAGTACCGATGCGCACGCGCAGGATCTCCGACACCGGCAATCCGATGCGTGAACCCGTCATTCGAATTTGGCGCTTCTTACCTTCGTGCATGGTAATGCGAAGCAAAGCCCCATTGGCAGTCTTGCGCATGATCTCAACTTGGGCAGGTTGTGTGCGCACACCATCTTCGAGGACAACCCCACGCCGCCAGATAGCCAGCTGCTCGTCGTCAGGTACCTTAATGACAAAAACTTCATACTCTTTTTCGTGCTTGTATCGAGGGTGTGTGAGTCGATTGGTAAGCTCGCCGTCATTTGTGAGCAAAATAAGGCCTGTACTTTCATAATCCAGGCGGCCAATCGAATGTAACTGCTCTGGCACATCCACAAGGTCAAAAACAGTCGGCATAGGATGGGTTTCATCGATATCAGAGAGATAATTTTTGGGTTTATTGAGAGCGATGTAGACACGCTTGCTCTCAAGTTTAAGAACTTTTCCATCCACAACAATGCGGTCGGTTTCAGGGTCGGCTTTGTCTCCTACCTTAATTTGCTTGCCGTTGACGGTTACCCTTCCTTGATTAATCAGCTCTTCGCTGGCACGCCGAGAGGCAATCCCAGCCGCGGACATAATTTTTTGAACACGTTCTTCAGTCATATTAACCTAATCTTTCATTGATGGTTGAAGCATTCGCAGCTGCTCAATCAGCAGGGTGAAGAATGCCTTCAAGGTCTACATTGGGTAGATTATCGATGGATTCCAGACCAAAATGGTGTAGGAATTCCTCTGTTACCCCGTACAGGATCGGGCGGCCAGCAGCTTCGGAACGGCCGAGCTCTTCAATCAATCCTTTGGTAAGCAAGCTCTTGATCACAGTGTCGCTATTGACGCCCCGAATAGCATCAATCTCAGGCCGAGTGGCAGGTTGCTTGTAGGCGATTATCGCCAGAGCTTCCAAAGCAGCCTGGGTAAGCCGGGAGGTTACTTCCAGGCCCAGAAAATTCTCAATATCACGCCCATATTCAGGCGCGGAAACCATCTGGTACTGGTTTTTTACTTTTTGCAGGCGCAACCCGCTGTTCATCTCATAATTCGTAGTTAGGATGTCCAAAAGCGAGACAACTTCAGGTTTGGCAAGATTTAGCCCTTGGGCCAACTGATCCACCGAACTCAGTCCTGGAGCAGCAAAAAGCAAAGCCTCAAGGCGCTTGAGGTTCTCGATTGTGTCAGGAAGAGCGGACGCGAAATCTGTCATGCTATAATTTCTCAGCTGGAGCCGAATTGGGATTATACCTTATCGCGCCCCTTCTGGAGGTCTACGAATGCGTGTTTTCCTTTCCGGTTGTGCCGGATTCCTGGGAACCAACCTGGCTAGGCGGCTACTTGATGAAGGCCACAAGGTCATAGGGTTGGATAATTTTGTGACAGGCGAAGCCGCCAATGTTGAGCAATTCCTGGCTAATCCTGACTTTGAATTCATTAAACAGGATGTTTCCTTACACATTGAAATCAATGGACCCCTGGATTACGTCATGCATTTTGCCTCCCCTGCCAGCCCCAACCCCGCCTCGGCGCTGGGTTACCCCAATCTTCCCATTCAAACTCTCAAAGCCGGCGCGTTGGGTACCCTGAACACGCTCGGCTTGGCAAAATCTAAAAAGGCAAAGTACTTATTGGCATCCACAAGTGAAGTCTACGGTGACCCATTGGTGCATCCGCAAAGGGAAGACTATTGGGGCAACAGCAACCCCGTTGGACCTCGTTCGGTTTATGACGAGGCAAAACGCTTTGCCGAAGCTTTGACGATGGCATATTTTCACCAACACAAGGTGGATACACATATCGTGCGAATTTTTAACACATACGGTCCAGGTATGCGTTTGGAAGATGGACGCGTAGTGCCAAATTTCATTTATCAGACCTTGATCAAGGAACCGCTGACAATCTACGGAGATGGCAACCAGACTCGTAGCTTCTGCTATGTGGACGATCTGATCGAAGGAATCTACCGTTTTATGGCAGTGGATGAGCACTTACCGGTCAATATTGGCAATCCAAACGAGATCAGTATTCTTGATTTTGCACAATTGATCAATCGCCTTTCCGGAAACCCTGCGGGCATTGTTATACAACCTCTGCAAGGTTTGGGTAATGACCCTGTTCGCCGTCAACCCGATATCAGCAAAGCCAGAGGATTACTCAACTGGGAGCCAACAGTCTCTCTTGAAGAAGGTCTCACAAAAACAATTGCCTATTTTCGGGGAAAGATAACGCATGGCACAAGCGCCTAAAAACGAAAACGTGCGCTTTGCCCGTTTTTTACTGGTTGGCTTGCTGAACACGCTTGTGGATTTTGGCTTGATGAATTTATTCACCCAATTTTTCAAAATTCAATTAGTTGTAGCACAGGCTCTGTCCTTCTCCATTGCGGTGGCATGCTCATACTTACTTAATCGTGCCTGGATTTACCCAGAAGCCATTGGGGGCTCCATGAAGGAGCAGTTCCCCAAGTTCATGGCCATCAATTTACTGGGTTTGGGGGTCAGATCGTTATTAGTACCCCTTTTTGACAATGGATTATCGTCGTGGCTACGCGCAAACCCAATACAATTTAAAGATTTATCCCAAAATTTCTTTAGCCACAATGGCGCTTTGGCCCTTGTATTGCCAATTACTATATTGATGAATTTTTTCCTTAATAGGGCTTGGACATTCAAAGTTAAAAAGGAAGTTTCCATATGAAGGGTACCCTGAGAGTCATCGCAGGCAGTGTAAAGGGCCTGCATCTAAAGACTGTTCCCGGTGATTCGACCCGGCCAATCACTGATATTGTCAAGGAAGCCTTATTCAACATCATCGCTTCTGAAATCCAGGGCAACAAGGTGCTGGATCTTTTTGGAGGCACTGGTGCCGTATCCATTGAAGCCCTCAGCCGCGGTGCCAAGAGCGCTGTCATCATTGATAAGAGCCAAACCGCTGTCAGTATTGTCAAGCAGAATTTGGATACAGCGCGGTTTACAAGCCGGGCAAAAGTTATTTGTGGGGACGCTTTCAGTTACCTGAGTAGCCAGGTAAAAGATAGTTTCGATCTAATCTACATCGCTCCACCTCAATACAAACTGATGTGGCAAAAAGCACTAAAGCAGTTGGATCTGAACCCAGGTTGGTTAGGTGCGGACGGCCAAGTTATCGTACAGATCAACCCCAACGAATGGGCTGAGCTTAGTCTTGAAAATCTTCAAGTCTTTGATACACGCAAATACGGGGATACTTTGCTCGTCTTTTATGAACACAAAGCCGTCGAACAAGTTGGAGAATAAGTTTTTGCTTAAGATCGAAAACTGAGATCGATGACCAATTGGTTTGCCTGGTCGTAGCGATAGGCCCCCCAAAACGGAGCACTCTTTTCTTCACCGTTTAAAAGCAAAGGCAACAAGGTGTAAAGGTCCTCAACCAGCGGCAAGGACAGGGCTTCATCCAGCGCTTTCCAGGCCAATACTCCTTCTTCGGAAGCTTTCAATTCCCCTATAAGTCCACGAGCGATGAACACAAACACTGCAATACCAGTATTGGTTCCAGTCTCAACCTGAATTTGGCCGGCAAAATTAAAGGATTGTGCTTCCAACCCGCTTTCTTCCTTTAACTCTCTTCGGGCAGCAAGTAAAATGGACTCACCTTTTTCAACGTGTCCGCCCAACCCATTCCACAAGTTAGGCCATATCTTTTTCGAGGGAGAGCCCTGGATGAGTAACACTTGACCTTCGGCATTTACGGGGAAGATGAGCACTCTGGGAATGACTGCGTATTTTTCGGGGAGCAGGGTTTGTTTCGCGGTTTGCATTAAGCCTGACTTAAAATTGTGAACCGCCTCTTTCGGGGGCGGTTCACAAAAGTTAATTAATGGAGGAACATGGGTAGACCGTTGATCTTTTGGATCTTCGGAACATAGTTTGCTTTGTCATAATAGCTATCCACGTCCACATGTCGTTTTTGGGCCACGACAGATTTGATCGGGACATAGTTATAGTTGCCATGGTTGATAGCTACCATGTTCCCAAATTCTTCTCGCTGGGTAAGGTGCCAGGCTAAGGTACCAAAGTTCATACCGACCATGCGGTCCAACATATCGGGGGGTCCACTGCGCACCAAATAAGCCAATTTTTGGAACATGGTGTTGTGACCGGTCAACAGTTTGATTTGATCGCTTAACACTTCACCGATGCCACCCAATTTCTTGTGGCCATAGGCATCTTCATCGCCAGTTTGTACTATCATACCGCCGTCCGTGCTAGCGCCTTCTGAGATAAGAACAATGGCATATGACGAAGGGTTGGTCTGCAAATCTTTTTTCAGAAGGTCGCATAGTCTTTGTGGGTTATAGGGTACTTCGCAGATAATCGTGCGGTCAGCATAAGAAAGATAACCAGTTATTAGCGCGGTTTCACCACTATTGCGGCCAAATAATTCCACCACCCCAATCCGCTCATGTGAGCCGACTGAAGTACGGAAATTGGTAATTAGCTGAACCGAGCTGGTGATAGATGTCGAAAAACCAATGCAGTAATCTGTGCCAAAAACGTCATTATCCATCGTTTTTGGGATGGCAACCAGCGGCACACCTGCCTTGAAAAGGTGATTGGAGTAACTAAGGGTATCGTCACCACCAATAGTGATCAGGGAATCAAGTTTTAAATGTTCGATAACCTTTAAAACATATTCGGTAAAATCCTTTGTACCGTCTTCCTTGATTTCTTTTCCGTACTTTGAATTTGAGAGAAATTCAGGAACATCCTTTGGCCTTACTGACGAGGGATTGGTGCGGGATGTATGCAAGAACGTGCCGCCAGTACGATCAATCGTACGGCAATTCAGTTTGTTTAAAGGCATAATGTAGCGTGTATGCGATGAATCGTCATTAAAATCATAATTTAAGAATCCGCCCCAACCCCGGCGAATACCAATAATTTCTACATCATCATCAGCGGCGTTATAAACAACAGATTTAATGGCAACATTCAGACCAGGAACATCCCCACCTCCCGTTAAAATACCAACTCGGCGTTTAGCCATTTTTCCTCCAAAAAAATCAAGATTTAGATTCAACCATCGCTCGCGGGCTTTTCGTCGCCCACCAGCGAAACCATTGCAGACCAATCAGTGCAATTAATGGTAAAAGCAGCACAATCAGGCTTGGCTCTTCAACTGTCCAGGTACCCAGACCGGCAAATCGTCTCCAATAAAAATAAATAAGAGCCAGGTAGATTATCCAAGAAACAATTTTACCAAATAAGCGCCATTTTTCTCTTAGGAATCGGAAACTGAGGAAGAGTGCCGGAAGCAGAAAATTTAGGTAGGCACCGTGAGATTTTAGGTTGACAAGATACAGTAATAGGAAAGTAAGCATCAATTTGTAGCGAACGGTACGCAGGTCCTGACGGCTCAAACCATACCATTCAAGGATAAGGATGAGCAAAACCAGGACGTGCAGGATAATGGCGACTGGTGTTTGTGCACCTGGGAAAAGCTCTGCCAGGCGCATCAACGGCGTGCGTACCCAGGAAAAGTCCGGTTGGATCTTAATATAGTTGGCAAACCAGGCCGGAATCCATCCCGGAAAAAGTATCATCGTAATCACGAACATGAAAGCGATCCCGACCAAGTAAACCGTCACCAGGCTAGAGTCTCTTCTCGAAGCAAAGATAATCATCAGGAAAACCGCGAGCAAAATGCTTATAGGCAGTATTGCAAAGCAAACTATGAGGAAGATGCCGGCAGCGCTGCCTTCTTTTCTTAGCCCAAGATAGGCAGCCAACATGGCCAATGCCACATATGGTGGCAAAATGCTGGCTGTAAGAATGAGTTTGAAAGACGGATACCAAAAAAGAAGCAACACAGTCATTAAAATGGCTTCTACTGGATGCAGCTTAATTTCTGACAATCTAAAAGCCAGGAAGATGGATACCATATAGGAGACAGCTACGATGGCCATCCAAATCGCCCTGGCGGTCAAAAATGGCAGCAAACTGAGCGGCATATAGATAAAGAGGGTAAATACA
>DATIUL010000147.1:0-4769 GCA_035466865.1 Anaerolineaceae bacterium
GGGTTGGGAAGTAAATTGATCACAGGCAATAACTGCCCATTTGGTTGGATTAATGTCTTTTTTTGGGAGAAGCATTTCAGGAACTTTAACGCCGATTTGATCAGAAACTGACATATGGGTCCTCTTTCGTTGGAATAGTGATGACTGAATTGTATCAAAGCAGGCGCGTTTTTACATTTTTCGCTAATTATTTTGTTTTCATGTAAAATTCGGTCCGGAAGGTAAACATGTTTGATAGTCTCTCAGATCGATTAAACAAGATTTTTGATGAGTTGAAACGTCACGGCAAATTGACCGAAGATGACGTGGATAGGGCCATGCGTGAAGTTAAGCTGGCTCTTCTGGAAGCAGATGTTAGTTATGGAGTTGTTCGCTCCTTTACCGACCGGGTAAAAGAACGGGCTATTGGCGCTGAAGTTGCCAAATCGCTTAACCCAGCTCAGCAAGTCATCAAAATTGTTGATGAAGAACTTATAAAAACTTTGGGTACTGCTGAGCCGCTTAACCTGAAAGGCGAAAAACCGCATGTAATCATGATGGTTGGTCTCCAGGGTTCGGGTAAAACCACCGCAGCAGCCAAATTGGCAAAGATACTACGTTCCCACGGCGAGCGGGTAATGCTGGTAGCGGCTGACATCTACCGGCCGGCAGCCATTAAGCAATTGCAGACAATAGGCGCGAAGGTGGAAGTACCCGTTTTTACTCTACCCGGAGCTAAGCCTGTACAAATATCCAGGGAAGCTTTTTCAGCCGCCCAAAAAGGTGGATATTCCGTAGTCATTTTGGATACAGCAGGGCGATCACAGTTGGATGATGCTTTGATGGATGAAATTAAAGGCATCCAGGCTGCTGTACCTATCAAGGAAATCCTTCTGGTTGTGGACTCGATGATCGGGCAGGAAGCTCTTAATATTGCCAAAGGGTTTAAAGCAGCGGTTCCTGTCAGCGGGCTTGTATTTACGAAAATTGACGGCGATGCCCGTGGGGGAGCTGCAATTTCCATAAGGGAAGTAACTGGTATCCCAATCAAATATTTGGGCACCGGTGAGGGTTTGGATGCTCTCGAGGTTTTTGATCCCGTGCGAGTTTCAAACCGCATCCTGGGGATGGGGGACATTCTTGGATTGATCGAGAAAGCGCAGGCAGCCTATAGCGCGGAAGAAAGCGCTCAGGACGCCGCAAATATGCTTTCAGGCCGTTTTACCCTGGATGATTTTGCCAAACAGCTCAAACAGATCAAGAAACTTGGTCCTTTAGGCCAGGTACTTGGGATGATGCCAGGGCAATTCGGCGCGATGGCTAAACAAATTGATCCGCATGACGCGGAAGATCAACTAAAAGTTGTGGAAGCTATTATCGGATCCATGACAAAAGCAGAACGACGGGACCCAACGATCCTGAATGCCAGCCGAAGGCGGCGTATAGCTTCGGGGAGCGGCAAAGAAGTGCAGGATGTCAACCGATTGATGAAGCAATTTCGTGATATTCAAAACATCATGAAACAACTGCAAAAACCGGGTGCTCGTGGTAATATTAATAAGTTATTTGGTTAACTTGTGCTCGCAGAAAAGGACATGCCCCTTCAGCATTCCCTCAACCTTTGAAGAGAGCCTGTTAGATAAAATTTACAGGAATATCTAAGGAGTAATAATTTAAATGATTCGAATTCGTCTTCGCCGTATAGGCTCAACCCATCAGCCACATTATCGTGTGGTTGTAGCTGATAAAGAAGCACCACGTGATGGTCGCTTTGTTGAAATTGTTGGCCAATACAATCCAAAAACCATGCCAGGTACCATTAACTTTAATGAAGAACGTATCTACTACTGGCTCAATGTTGGTGCACAACCCTCTGAATCCGTAGCCAAGCTCTTTAAAGTCGTCAAATTGGACGAGCGTTTTGCCCGCCTAAAGAATGGTGAAGCCCAGGATGTATTGCTTGCCGAAGCAAAAAATGTCTACGAGAATTTAGTTGATTCTCCAAAAACCGCGCACCCCGCGAAAGCCCAAAAGGCCGTTAAACCTAAAAAAGACTCTGAAAAAGCCGGGTAATTCCAAACAATGAAACAGGACGAATTACTCAATTTGCTCGAATATATGACCAAATCATTGGTTGATAAACCTGAAGAGGTCAGTGTTGAGCAATATCAAGATGGCAAAACCCTTCATCTTGACTTGCAGGTTAACCCGGAAGACATCGGACGTGTGATCGGAAAACACGGCCGAGTGGCCAACGCGATGCGCACACTTCTGCGCATGGTGGCTGCGCGCAACGGTCAGCAAGTGATGATGGACATCGTTGACGTAGAGTGAACCTCTATTTATGAGTCCTAGTACAGAAAAAAAAGCAGGTCCTGAAAAATCATCTGGGCCTGCTTTTCTATTAATCGGCAACCTCGGGAAGACACATGGTGTCCATGGCGAAATGGACCTCCAGATTTATACTGACTTTCCTGAACGTCTGAAACATGGCAAGAAAGTCTACCTAGGCCAGGATAAGAAACCAATCGTTCTGGATACCGTGCGTCCAGCTAACAAGGTCTTATTGGTTTCATTTGAAGGCTACAATTCACCTGAAGAAGCAAGGCTTTTGACCAACCTGGAAGTATTTGTAAAGACTGCAGAGATTCCTCCCTTACCAGATGGCAGCTATTATCATCATGAATTGATTGGCTTGCGCGTATTCGAAGGTGACATTTTCCTTGGAGAAATCACTGAGATCCTTGAAACAGGGGCTAATGATGTCCTGGTTGTCAAACAAACTGATGCGCCTGAGTTGTTGCTGCCTGACATACCGGATGTCGTCCTGGACGTAAATCTGGATGAAGGACTTATGCGAGTAAATGTGCTCGACGGATTGCGGGATGGCCGACCGTAACTATTGGCTGGCGTTCAGCTATGTCAAAGGCATAGGCTCAGTTCGATACAAGAAACTGCTGGCGTACTTCGGAAGCCTTTCCACTGCATGGCAGGCAGGCAGAAGTGATCTGCTTCAATCTGGCTTAACCCCCAAAGTTGTTGATGCCATATTCACCACTCGGAACCAATTGACGGTTGAGGACCTGGAAACTGGTCTAAAAAAGCGTGGCATTTCCTGCCTGATATGGAATGACCCAGCTTATCCAAAATACCTATTCGAAATTGCGCAAGCTCCACCTGTTCTATTCCTAATTGGCGAGTTAAAACCCCAGGATGACCTGGCTTTCGCTATCGTTGGCACCCGCAATGTAACGGCATACGGAAGACAAGTAACCAAGGATACTGCAGAATGCCTGGCCGGCAGTGGAGTAACAATTGTTAGTGGCCTGGCAAGAGGGGTGGACGCTATCGCCCACCAGACAGCACTGGATACTGGCGGGAGGACGATAGCGGTGTTGGGTTCCGGTGTGGATGTTATCTATCCCCCGGAACACAGAAAACTAGCAGAAGCAATCAGCCGAAATGGAGCCATCCTCAGTGATTATCCCCCTGGCACCAAACCGGATGGGATCAACTTTCCACCCAGGAATCGCATAATTTCCGGCCTTTCAAGGGGTGTGCTGGTGGTTGAGGCTGGTGAACGAAGCGGGGCTTTAATTACGGCCAAATTCAGTGTGGAACAAGGCCGGGAGGTGTTTGCAGTCCCCGGGTCTGTATTGGCAGCCATGAGCCGTGGCACCAACAACCTGATTTCTCAGGGTGCCACCCCGATGACCAATCCCAAACAATTACTGGAATTTCTTAAAGTCAAATCAAGTTTTATTAGAAAACCTGAACCTCAGACTCTCAACCTCGATGAAGCAGAAATCCTTCATGCATTAGGGAGTGAAAGCCTGCACATTGACGATCTGGCTGCTAAACTGAGTTATTCCATGGAGCGATTAAGCGCCCTCCTGATAATGATGGAATTGGAAGGTTTTGTCACTAAAACTGCTTCCATGCAATACTCAGCTCTTATTGATTGGCATTACTAACCCGTAACATCCTAAATAGCGCCTTGACAGGTATGGTATTATTTGCTCCGATTTTTACCTATCAAGATTTGAGGCTATTTTGGATGCTTATTGTTTAAAATGTAAAGAAAAACGAATTGTAAAAGACCCTGTACCAGGTTTTACAAAAACCGGATCTCCCATCACCAGTGGATTTTGTGAAGTTTGCGGGTCCAAACTTAGCAAACTTGGAACAACTCCTGCCCATGAAGGCCTTGAAAGGCCCGTTGTTCAGAAATCAGACAAGCCAAAGAAATCAACGAAATTAAAGACTATCACGAAAAAGACAGCTATAACCAAGGTTGGGTCTGGCAGGGGCAATGGCAAATCCAAGATCAAAGTTATTCCAGCTGAGTTCATTGGCAAAGGCAAGAACATGGTGGTTGTTGAATCACCGGCCAAAGCCCGCACAATCGGGAAATTTTTGGGGCAAGACTATTCTGTGATAGCTTCTGTAGGCCACGTGCGCGACCTGCTCAAAACGCAGTTGAGCGTCGATGTTGAACACAACTTTGAACCCAAGTACCGCATTTCAGATGACAAGAAGAGCATCGTTGCCGCCATAAGCCAGAGGGCTGCACGTAGCAGTACGGTATACCTGGCAACTGACCCTGACCGTGAAGGTGAAGCCATTGCATGGCATATCCAGCAGAGCGCAGAAATCCCTGAGCAAAAAGTAAAAAGGGTCGTTTTCCACGAGATTACACATGAAGCCGTCGCAGAGGCATTTGCCCATCCCAGGCAGGTAGATCAGGACCTGGTGGACGCCCAGCAGGCGAGGCGTATCTTGGACCGCTT
>DATIUL010000148.1:0-12403 GCA_035466865.1 Anaerolineaceae bacterium
TGAGCGATGCAGTAATTAAAGCACTGATTGAGAAGGACGGCGTCATCGGCATTGTGCCTGGAAACGACTTCCTGGATATGAGTAAGCCAAGAAATGCCCCAAAATCAGATTTTCCATTATCACTGGTGATCGATCAGTTCGACTATATTTGTCAGTTGGCTGGGGATGCTGACCATGTGGGTTTCGGCACTGATTTTGACGGTGGCTTTGGAGTACCAGGCGTGCCAGAAGGTATTGAAAGCATTGCTGACCTCCCCAAAGTGCTGGCTGGCCTGGCCGAGCATGGGTATACTGAAGACCAGTTGGCACACATGGCATCAGGCAATTTCTTGCGTGTGATAGAATCGGTTTTACCCTCATAATGGAAAACTTGACCAGTACTCAATCTGAAAATGGACAAATCAAAGCAAGCGGACCGGGCAAGAACGGCTTTAATTACCCGCGTACGCGCTCACAACTTGGACTGACTATCAGTTTTATTGGCTTTACAATTCTCATTTTTGGCCTTAAACCTGAAGTGTTTGGCTTAAGTTCCAGCCTTTCTGTAGGTTTTGCCCAAATTTTGGCCTTCTTGATTGGGCTGGGTATTTTGGTTTGGGGTGCAACGATTGCTCTCAGTGCTTTTTGGCCAAAAGGCAACCAGTCCCTCCTGGCAGATTTTGGTGTGCGGGTAATCGCCACCGGGTATATCATTTGCGTTTTCACTGGGCTGGCAGATGCTTTTGGTTTCGGCACCAATCCACTTCCAGATGTCTTTATGGGCGGTCTACAGCGTCGGGGGGTCATCATTGGAATGAGTGTCATCCTCATCGGGCTGGTAATGATGATACGTTTCAAAAAATACCGTGACTCTGTCAAATAATCATCCACTCTGAAACGGGTATCAAATGACATCAAATATTCAGCAATTTACTTTATCCAATGGTTTTAAGGTAATGCTTAAGGAAATTCATACGGCTCCATTAGTCAGCCATTGGGTTTGGTATGGCATAGGTTCCCGCAATGAGCTGCCAGGAAAAACGGGTCTGAGCCATTGGGTGGAACATATGCAATTCAAAGGCACGCATCATTTTAGCGGACACCGAATGGACCAGGCGATTGCAAAAACAGGAGGCTATTGGAACGCCTTCACTGGCGAAGACTGGACCACATACTTCGAAACCCTGCCTTCCTCGGCCCTGGATCTGGCCATGGAAATTGAAGCCGAGCGCATGCACGGCAGCTTATTTCTGCCAGACGAAGTGGAAACCGAACGCACTGTCATAATCTCTGAACGCGAAGGGAACGAAAACGAACCCCGTTTTCGCCTTTCCGAAGCAGTACAAGCTGCCGCATTCCAGCAGCACCCCTATCGTAATGAAGTCATCGGATTTAAGTCTGATTTACTGACCATCACACGCGACGATCTCTTCAACCACTACCAAAACTATTATGCTCCTTCCAATGCCCTGCTTTGCCTGGCGGGAGACTTCGAAACGCAGCATGTGCTCAAGAAAATCGAGAAAAGGTATGGGGTAATACCTGGAAGCGAGATTATTAAGCACACTCCGCAACCAGAATTTGCGCCACCACTTTTTCAGGAAATTGAAATGTTCGGACCAGGCGAAGCCAGCTACATCCAAATAGCTTACCGCTGCCCACAAGGGAATAGCGAGGATTTCTTTGCCCTCACCATCCTGGACTCCCTTCTTGCCGGACCCAGTAGCCTGAACATGTTCGGCAGCGGGGGCATAAGCAACCGTACCAGCCGGCTTTACCTGGCCCTGGTAGATAAGGGCCTGGCTGCCTCAGTCAGCGGGGGGTTGAATGCCAATATTGACCCCGGAACCTACAACATAAACCTCACCTGCAACCCTGCGGTTAAGCCTGCGCAGCTTCTCAAAAAGCTGGACCAGCAGCTGGAGAAACTACAAGCCGCTCCCGCGCCCAAAAAAGAAATCCAGCAAGCTCAAAAACAAGCCAAAGCACTTTTTGCCTACGGCAGCGATAACATCACCAATCAGGCTTTCTGGATGGGATATGCCAGCAGCTTCGCTGATTATGATTGGTTTCTGAATTATGTGGAAAAGCTGGAATCGGTGAGCCCGGATGCCGTGATGGAAGCGGCCAGGAAATACCTGAACCCCCAAAACCGTGTAATTGGCTACTATCTGCCCCAGAATGGGAGCAAGCATGTCTAAATTCATAGGGACCCACAAGAACCCAATTTCTGAAAATATGCCTGGCAAAATCAATATTCTAAGGTCGGATTTGGCCAATGGTGCCCGCCTTTTAAGCTTCCGCAACCCAAGCAGCCCGGCTGTGGTCATCCGCGGCTACCTGAATTGTGGGGCAGTTGCCGAATCTTCCGAAAAACTTGGAACCGCCAGCTTGACGGCCAGCATGTTGATGGCGGGTACCGAAAAACAGACTTTTAAAGCTCTAAATGCCAGCATAGAATCAATTGGTGCCAACCTCTATTTTGGCGCTGGAGCTCTGCAAACCACATTCGCTGGGCAATGCCTGCGAGAGGACCTGCCCAAGCTGCTGGCGACGCTGGTAGAAGTAGTGGATTCACCCGCCTTCCCGCAGGCCCAGTTCGAGCGCTTCAAGATGCAGACCCTGACCATGCTGGCCATCCAGGCTCAGGATAGTTTTGACCAGGCAGATCTGGCTTTTAATCGCTTGTTTTACCGGGACCACCCTTACGCTTACCCACAGATCGGTACAATCCAAACCGTCCAAAGTATTACGAGGGATGACCTGACTGCCTTCCATCAGCACTTCTACGGTCCAAAGGGTATGGCCATTGCTATTGTTGGCGGTATCCAACCCGAGGAAGCACTTCAGATTTGCCAGGATTCCATCGGAACCTGGGAACGCCCCAACCAAAACGCGTTGCCAAAATTACCACCCTTTACACCACCCCATCAGACGCAGCGTGAGCACATCCCCCTTGAGGAAAAAAGCCAGACAGACCTGATGCTTGGCACGTTGGCACCCGAAACCATGAGCCGCGATTATTATGCCTGTTCCATCGGCAATAACATTCTTGGCCAATTTGGTATGATGGGCCGGTTGGGTAATTCTGTTCGTGAAAAAGCAGGCTTGGCCTATAGTATCCAAAGCGACTTAGGCGGTGGCATAGGACCAACACCGTGGTTAATTGCTGCCGGTGTCAACCCGGATAATCTGGAAAAAGCCCTGCGGCTAATTCGGAGGGAATTGCAGCGCTTTTTGAGCCAACCGGTGACGGCAACGGAACTAAATAACTCAAAAACCCAGATGGTCGGCCGCATTCCGCTTTCCCTTGAGAATAATTCGGGCATCGCCAATGCATTGTTGAGTATCGAAAGATATGGGCTGAGCCTGGATTACTTCAGTGAATTGCCAGGCATACTTGAATCCATCAGCCGGGAAGAAATCCTGGAGGTTGCCAGGCGCTATTGGGACCTGGACAAATTGACCATCACCTCTTCAGGTAGGGCCTATTAATGTTGCGCTGTGGGGTTGACCTGGTGAAAGTTTCCCGAATGCAGACTATCCGCGCGGCCATTCTTGCGCGCTTCATCCAGCGCGTTTACACTGAGACTGAACAGGCGCAATCCAAGGGCAATCTGGAACAATTGGCTGGCCTGTTTGCCGCCAAAGAAGCCGCCTCCAAAGCCTTGGGCACAGGCATTGGGAAGGTGGCCTGGCGCGACATCGAAGTAATTCACAAAATTAGTGGGGAACCCACCCTGCACCTTCACGGAAATGCCAAACTAGTGGCGGAACATCTCGGGTTGGATGAATGGGCGGTTTCAATCAGCCATGATGACGGCCTGGCTATTGCCAGCGTGGTCGCCCTGGGGGGTAAATCCAGTGGGGATTAGGGTTCTCACCCTCAGTGATGTAGAAACACCGGCTGTCTACAGCTCTAGAATACGCAGCCGCTTCGGGGATACTGATTTGGTTATCAGCTGTGGGGATTTGCCTTTTTATTACCTTGAATATGTAATCAGCATGCTTAATTTGCGCCTATATTACGTCAATGGCAACCATGTGCAGAGACCTGAAAGTGATGACAATGCCGAGCGGTTCGAACACCCGTGGGGGGCAATCAACTTACATCGCAAGGTGGTTTACGACCGGGAACACGATCTTCTCCTGGCCGGAATTGAGGGGAGCCTGCGCTATAACGATGGTGCACATCAATACACCCAAGGAGAAATGTGGCGCATGGTTTTGGGCCTTGCACCTCAACTGGCGAGTAATCGGATGAAATACGGCAGATATCTGGATGTTTTTGTTACCCATGCTTCAGCAACTGGGTTACAGGATGATATCGATAAAGCCCATCAGGGGATTGACGCTTTTCGTTGGTTGCTGGCTACTTTCAAACCCCGCTATCACTTGCACGGACATATGCACCATTACAATCCCCAGAAAGCAAACATTTCGCAGTTTGGCAATACCACCGTGGTCAATACCTACGGTTACCGGGAAATCGAAATCTAACCCAACTACTTCAGGTAACTCCCGAAGAGCGGAACCAACATCTCATCCGCTGTCAGGCCGCCATGTCGGCCTTGCATGGTATTCGCCTTATTAGGCCACCATAAGTAAGAATCACCATGACTGATGGCAATTAAATCTCCAATGCGGTCCTGTAGCTCTGGCCGATTGCTTTTGGGGCCAAAGAGACCCGCCTGCAAGGATTCTTCACGCGTGATTAACGTGTATTGACCTGGCCAGGCTTTGGCAAAGTAATCGCGAACGGTTTGCTCCCTGCCGGATTTAACGTAAAGGAAAGGCAGCCGTGCCTCGCAAGTAGGCATGATGGCCAGGTTTTCGAGCAACCCAGGGTGGTTTTGGATATTATTGTTTTCATAATAAGGCTGGTAAACGGCTCCGTGGTCGGCGGTGAGCAGGAAGAGTGTGTCCCTGATAGCCCAATCCTTCAATCCGTTAAAAAGACAAGCTTTGAGCATGTTTGAAAATTGGTTGAAGGCCTGCATGGTGCGTTCGTTATCCGGGCCAAAACGGTGCATCAGTGTGTCAACAAAAGGCCAATAGGCGTATATAAATTTGTTGGCGGCCGGCCGCCTGTTGAGTTCCTCGCGGATGCTGACCCAGAGGTCCGAATCCGAAACATAGCCATGCACATTCGCCCCGCCAAGTTGCATAAGTGAAAGGCCTGAGCCGACGAGACTGGCAGGCTGGTACGCATGCGACTCAATGCCAGCAGTTTTGAATACCTTGCCCAGCGGTTCAATTTTGTTGAAGGTGGCTGGGTCAAATTTGGCGTAAGCCAGGCTGCCGATATCCCCATTATAGGCAATGGGAGTATGCAGGATCGTATTGATGGTGATACCCAATTCCTTGAGCCACATTTCATAACCCAAATAGGCATGTTGGCTGGGAGCAGCCCCCGATAAAAGAGTGGTTAATGCCGAAGCGGTTGTACTTGGGCAGATACTGGTAATCGGAAATAAGGCGGCGTTGGGCAGCGTTTCCTGCCAGAAATCAGCTTTACCGGCCTTCATAAAGCGTTGCAGCATGGTATAGCCCAATGCATCAACAAGCAAAAGTACCACCCGCTTGTATCGGTTTTGAAACTTGGAAGTGATCACCTCTGCCAACGGACCGCAGGGCAAAGCAGGGCCTCCCAGCCAGGCACTGATCGAGCCTGGCAGGTTAGCCAGGCCAAACCCATCGTAGGAAGGCAAAACCAGGTCAGCGTGCTCCCGGAGAACGGGGGTTCTGCGGCCGAGCAGCCCAGGCAACACTAAGTCAGAATAGTCAGGCATGCTTTTCCTCGTTAATTTCCAGGCAGGCATCAGCTGCCAGCCAAAATAGGTTCTCCCGAATGTCATCCCTGGACTGCCAAGCACGGCTATCCCAACCGGCTTCAATCACCAGGTCGCCACCGTACAGTATTTGTCCAAAAATCGCTTTGTGGAAATCCGCCACAGCCATAAACGCCGCCGTCTCCATTTCAACGGTGGCACAGCCCAATTCTCTGAATTTTGCGGCTTTACCGGGGGTCTCACGGTAAGGGGCGTCGGTGGTCCAGGTGCTGCTCAGGATGTAAGGTACTTTCTTCAAGTCAAGCACATTCTTGATGGCTTTCAAAGCAGATGGATGCATGGCCACCTTTTCTGACGGAGCCATATAGTGGTAAGACATGCCCTCATCCCGATAGGCAAATTGGGGAACAATCAGGTGCCCCACAGCGATTTCAGGCGCGAGCACGCCTGATCCGCCACAGGCGATAATCTTTGTGGAGCCAAGCGCAATCACCTCTTCCAGGATTGAGCCGGCAATAGCCGCCCCCACACCCGGGTGAATGATACCCAGCCGTTGGTTCTTGTATTCAATTTCGTAATAGGGATGACTGCCGCTTTCCCACTCAGAGTTAAAAATCTCTCTTGCGGAGTAGTCGCTGACAATTTTCCGGATAACTTCGTAAAAAAAACAGACTACGCAGTGCTCAGGCAAGTTTACATCCGGGTAGAGCAACCTGGGGGAGATGATAGCGCTCTTGTCTGGGTCAAAATCCAGGATGGGGAATTGCTGAGATAGGTTCATTTTAGCGTCACTCCACAAATTCCACCGGTTCATTCTCGAAACGCTTTTTCATGACTGAAATGGATTGCGGGTTGTTGTCAACCAGGATGAAATGGCGGTCAAGCTTCAGGCAGGCGGCGCCAGTGGTTCCGCTGCCAGCGAAAAAATCCAGTACCAGGTCCCCCGGGTTGCTGGAGGCGCTTAAGATGCGTTCTATGATAGCCAGCGGTTTTTGGGTAGGGTAGCCCGTTTTTTCTTTACTGTTTGTGCCAACAATGGTGTGCCACCAGGTATCGGTTGGCAGTTTTCCCCTGGCTGCTTTTTCTTTGCTCACCAAACCGGGTGCCATATAAGGGATGCGGTCAATGGCATCACGATTAAAAGTGTAATTTTGCCGGTCTTTTACATAGTAGAGAATATCGTCATGCTTGGCCGGCCAGCGGTCTTTAGCCCTTCCGCCGTAATCGTAAGCCCAGATGATTTCATTCAGAAAGTTTTCGCGGCCAAAGATCTGGTCCAACATCACTTTACAATAATGGACCTCGCGATAGTCGATATGGAAATAAAGACAGCCATTCGGCTTTAGAACGCGCCAGGCTTCCTGCATACGGGGTTTGAGAAACGCGCTGTAATCATCAAAAACATCCAGATAGCCATTTTCAGATAGCACCTCTGACTTATAGGTTCGGCCAGCAAAACCAACCCGATCACCGGCTTCATCCTGCACGGTTTTGAAGCGTTTTCGGGACTGCACTCGACCAGTATTGAAAGGGGGATCGATATAAACCAAATCAATTGACTCGGAGGGAATTTGGCCCAAGACTCTTAGGTTATCCGAAAAATAGACTTTATTTTCCATGGACTAATCTTAACATGAGGCCGCCAGCTCGGATATGAAAAGAGGGCTCGGAAAAGCCCTCTTTTGATGATATTTGAGATTATTCAGCTAACTGACTGGTGCAGTTGGGGCAACGAGTTGCCTTGATGTTGATTTCTGTTTGGCAGAATGGGCAAACTTTGGTTGTCGGATCTTCGGTCTTAACTTCTTTTTTGGAGGTTTCTTTGGCCTTGGTGATTGCACGGATCAGCACGAAGATAGAGAAGGCAACCACAATAAAGGTGATGATTGTCATAATGAAGTTGCCATAGCTAAGCGCAACAGCACCCAATTTTTGTGCTTCAGCAAGCGGCAGACCTTTAGGCACAGAAACCGCAGCTTTGTTCAATTGAAGATAGAGGTTGGAAAAATCGACGCCACCCAAAGCAAGACCAATTGGAGGCATTATCACATCTTTGACCAAGCTATTAACTACCGCACCAAAAGCAGTAGCCACGATCACGCCAACAGCCAAATCCAGCGCGTTTCCCTTAAAGAGGAAATCTCTAAAGTCCTTAAAGAATGACATGTTCACCTCGCTTATGTAATTGAATGATATTAACATAATTATAATGTAATATGAACGAGGATATGACCGGCCACTTATTCGTATTGCACTTGTACATAATTTTTTGGAACGGTGAAACCTGTATAATTAATAATCAGTTAAAAAAGGAGATACTATGACAGACGATTGGAATAAAGTCACCGACGACCTTGGTGACGATGCCAAGGAAGCCGCGGAAAATGTGCAAAATGCTGCTGAAGACACCTGGAATCAAATGAAAGAGACCGTGTCTGACGCTACTGAATCCGTCAAAGAGACGGTTAGCGAAGTTCCTGATGCCACAAAAGACCTGGTTGCTGAAGCTAAAGACCAGGGGCAGGATACATGGAACACAGTATCTGAAAATGTTGCAGAAAAAGTGGAAGGCGTGCAAGAAACTGTTGCTGGCGGCCAGGATAAAGCGCTTGACGCCTGGAACCAGGCAGTTGAAGCCGCGGCAGCCAAAGCTGCTGAAACCAAAGAGGAACTGGGCCAAGCAAATGAGGCCGTTGTTGATGCAGCCGCTGAAGTGAAGAGCGATGCAGCCGACAGCTGGAACGTCGTTTCCGATAAGGTGGAAACCAACGCTGACGCTGTAAAAGAAGAAGCTTCGAGTGCCTGGGAAAGTGCCAAAGAAAGCACGCAGGATGAATGGCAGAAGGTCAGCGACGAAGTTGCCAAACCTGACCTCACTGAAGCCACAGCCTGGAAACAGGAAGTTGATGCGGCAGCTGATAGTGTCAAAACAGAAGCTGGCGAGGTAATCCCCAGCTGGGAAAGTTACAAGGAAACCACTGCTGAACCGATTGCCCCAGTCATGCCCGAATACAAAGCACCTGCAGAAACTGTGGTGCCCGTTGTTATTCCTCCCACAACCACCTCCTACGGCAGCCAGGTTCAGGTTCCTCCCGTTGAACCAGCTAAAAGCTTTACTACACAAGCACCTTCTTATCAACCACTTCCAGTGGTTAAGAAGAAAGGCTTACCTGCCTGGGCAATTGTGCTGCTTGTCATCGGTGCATTGCTTCTGCTCTGTGTAATCGTATTGGTGATTTTCGGTGTAGGGATTCTCCGCTCCTTCACACAGGGGTCAATTCCCGTAGAGATGATCCTCAGCCAGTTTCTGGTCTAACACTCACCCATTAAATTTAGTACATTGCCCCAGGAAGCGTACATAATGCTCCTGGGGTTTTTATTATCACAACCCAAATGAATTCATCTCAAGATATTTGGATTAATCCTACAGCGTATGTTAAAATTTTAGATTGCAATTAAACGGAAGCAACCTGTGCGATGACTTATAGTATCGAAAGACCAAGCGAAACCTACCTGATAGCTGGCCTGGGAAATCCAGGACTGGAATATCGCCATACCCGCCACAATTTTGGTTTTCTGGCGCTGGATGCCCTGGCTGAAGATGCCAAATTACCGCTTAAAAAAGTGAAGTTCAAAGCTATGATTGCTGAAGGCCGTCTTGAAGGCAAACCTGTTGTACTGGCCAAGCCCCTCACCTTTATGAATGAATCCGGCATATCGATTACTTCCCTGATGCATTTTTTCAAAATCGACCTGGAGCACGTATTAATCATCCATGATGACCTGGACCTGCCATTTGGAACCATTCGCTTACGCGCTGAAGGTGGGACAAGCGGCCAAAAAGGGATGGCTTCGATCATAGAAAAACTGGGAACGCAGACCTTCCCCCGTATGCGCCTGGGCATCGGGCACCCACCGGGACAGATGGATCCCGCGGATTACGTCCTGCAACATTTTTCAAAAGCCGATGATGAAGTCCTTAAGATTGTCCTAAAATTTGCGGTAGAAGCTGCCAATACCTTTGTAAGGGATGGCCTGATGACCGCCATGAACCGTTACAATGGCGAAGCCGGATAAAGATATTCTGCTTGATCCACTACGCAATCTGCCTGCCTACCAGGATCTGGAACAGGAACTGCAGGCAGGTGGTTTTGCGGGAACAAGCCGGCACGGCTTAGGGCTGCCCCGTTCCGCGCGGCTGGCTGTAATGGCCGCCCTGCGCGGCAGTTTGAACGCCCCGATTGTTTTGCTCACCAACCGGGCAGATCGAGCCCTGGCACTTTTTGATGAACTCAATTTTTGGCTGCCTGAAGCCCGCAACCTCTACTTTCCGGAACCGAACGCGCTTTTTTATGAGGACCTGCCCTGGTCCCTCAGTACCAAACTGGAAAGGCTAAGCGTTTTAGCCTCGCTGGCGCGCTCCTGGCTGCCTGGGGAAGTTAATAACCCAAATCCGCTGGTGATTGTCACACCCATCAGGGCAGTCATGACCCGCACTATTCCCAGACGGGATTTTCTACGAAACACCCAAAGGCTCGCGCTTGGTGAAAGCCGCAAAATGGACGACATCGCGCGTGCCTGGGTGGGCCTGGGTTACGAATATTCCAATATCGTCATGCAGCCAGGGCAATTCTCACGACGCGGCGGCATCCTGGATGCCTGGTCGCCATCAGAAATATTGCCTATACGCATTGAATTCTTCGGGGATGAAGTCGACACCCTGCGCCAGTTTAACCCAGCCACTCAAAGGAGCGAAGCCAAGCTTGAAAGAGCCAATTTTTACCCTGCGGCTGAAGCCATGCCTCTCTTTGCTGAACGTTTGGACCCAATCCCTGAAGCGGTGAATGAGAATCATATTGCCTCCTTATACGATTACCCATCCAGCCTGATGGATTACTTGCCGGCAAATGCCATTATCATGTTGGACGGCCAGGAGTTTATTGAGGCCGCGGTCAACGATATCGAAGAAGAATCAACCAATCGTTTCAACCAACTGGTGCAGGAAGGCAAACTAAGCAAAGACACACCTGTGCCCTTCCTGACCTGGTCTGAGATTGAAGACGGCTTTGGCAAGCGCCAGGTCGTGGAGCTCGGCCACACCAATGCCATAGAAGGAGCCTCCCTCAGCGCTGCTTTTGACCCTGGGCCGCGGTTTGCGGGCAGACTCAAAGATTTTCAAACCTATTTGCTCAACCTTGAGCACAAGGCAGAAGAATGGCTGGTGGTTTCCAGGCAAGCACCACGTTTACGACAACTTTGGGAGGAAATCCACCCGCAGCTGGATGAAGAAGCACAAAAACGCTTTATCGAAGGTTCCATTTCAAGCGGTTGGAGCTTGCACGACGGTACAAACATCCTGCAACACTTGCTCAGCGACAGTGAAATCTTCGGGTGGAGCCGGCCGCAACCCCGCCGCCGGCCGTTGTTGAATACAGAATCTCCTGAGGCATTGCTTGGTGACCTTCGGCCTGGCGATTGGGTAGTACATGTGGACCATGGCATTGGCCAGTTTATCGGCCTGCACAAACCCACGCTGGATGGCATTCAGAGGGAATTCCTGGCCATTCAATACAAGAATAACGACACCCTGTATGTGCCCATCCACCAGGTTGACCGCATCTCCCGTTATGTTGGAACAGAAGGTGCTTCCCCTGAGCCTAGCCGCCTGGGAGGCGGTGAGTGGGATCAGACCAAAGCCAAGGTGCGCCATGCGGTGGTTGAAGTGGCTGGCGACTTGCTGGAACTATATGCCAAACGCCAGACTGCCAAGGGCTACACCTTTAGCCCGGATAGTGACTGGCAGAAGGAACTGGAAGCCTCATTCCCATACATCGAAACGCCTGACCAAATGCGCGCTATCAAAGCGGTCAAAGCAGATATGGAATCAAACCAGCCTATGGACCGCCTATTGTGCGGGGATGTAGGTTATGGAAAAACCGAGGTGGCTTTGCGCGCGGCCTTCAAAGCCGTGGCGGATGGCAAACAAGTGGCCATCCTGGTGCCTACAACCATCCTCGCCCAGCAGCATTTTGACACCTTCAGGCAGCGCCTGGCAGCTTTCCCAGTGATTGTGGACATGCTCAGCCGTTTCCGCAACCAAAAAGAGCAAAGCGAGATTATCAAGCAACTCAATCAGAAGAAGATTGATATCGTCATCGGCACTCACCGCTTGATTTCATCTGACGTACAGTTCAAAGACTTAGGCCTGGTGATCATCGATGAGGAACAGCGTTTCGGCGTGATGCACAAAGAGCATCTGAAGAAATTACGCTCCGAAGTGGATGTGCTCACGCTCACCGCTACGCCTATCCCCCGCACGTTGTATATGGCGCTTTCTGGTGTACGGGATATCTCCACCATCAACTCGCCCCCCGAGGAACGCTTGCCCATCATCACGCACGTGGGTTCGTATGACCCCAAACTGGTGCGCGAGGCGGTCATCCGCGAGATGGACCGCGGTGGCCAGGTTTTCTACGTTCACAACCGGGTACATTCCATACCAGCAGTCTACAACCACCTGCAGAATCTGATTCCTGAAGCCCGCATCGGCATCGGGCATGGCCAGATGGACGAAAACGCCCTGGCGGATGTTATGCACGCCTTCACGGAAGGCCAGATAGACATTTTGCTCT
>DATIUL010000149.1:0-4099 GCA_035466865.1 Anaerolineaceae bacterium
ACCCGGGCTTCGATGTCCGAAGATCGCAAACTGTGGAATGCCCTCTTTGATTCCCATGCTGAATTCGAAAACGTGATGGCTAAAATCCAAAAAGTGGCTGAGAAGCGAATCCAGGAACAAGAGCAAATTGTGATGACCAAGGTAGTTGGCGGCTTTATCGCCACCAAGTGAGAAATTCATGAACATGACCTTTTACGGGAAATCATTGCTTTTCCTGGGTGCCCACCCAGATGACATTGAGCTTGGCTGCGGTGCCTTAATTGCTGAAGTTGTCAATAGGGCTGATGTGCATTGTTACACTTTTTCCGACAACCAACAGAATCCAGACCTTAAGGATTTGGTTTCTGAATATGCCACCAGCATGAGAACCTTGAGTCTACAGGAAGGTCAGTACGAATTGGGCTCCTTCCAGACCCGCCGTTTTCCAGAATATCGCCAGGAGGTTTTGGAGCAGATGCTAGCTTTGCGCAAACGCTATCAACCACAAATTGTGTTTGTGCATACTGCCAAGGATGTCCATCAGGACCACGGCACGCTCACGCAGGAAGCCATTAGGGCTTTCAGAGGCACAACAGTCCTGGGTTATGATGTTTTACGCTCCAGCTATGGCTTTTTTCCTGATTTTTTGGTGGAAGTCAGTGAGGAAGCGGTTGAAACCAAGCTTCAAGCTCTTTCCAAGTATCAAACATATGCCAACAAATATTACTTCAACGCGGAAATTCTAAGAGCAACCGCCATTCGACATGGCGCTTTGGCAGAAAGGCCGTTGGCTGAAGGCTTTGACATTATCCGCATGGTCGGTGAATTCTCCATCTGTAAATCCCAGGACTAATCACCTCCCGAAAAACATCTTTAGTTAAAGGCAACAAAAAACAGGCTTTGCCTGTTTTTTAGTTTGTGGATTTTACCGATGATTAAAGGTCATCCTTCTCAATTGGTTTCTTACGCACAACTTTTTCGTGTGATGGATAAACCTGGATCGGTCTGATCATATTTGAATCGGTTTGGAACCAAAGGATCTGGTCTGGAACCATCCACCCATCGGTTAAAAAGATGTTGGTTTTGAATTGCACCGCGATCATGCGGCCATCTACCTGCACGATGGTCCCCTTTAGCCAACCACGTACGCGTTCACCTTTGTCTTCGTGGTCGCAATTGACCTCAATTTTCTCTCCGATTTCATAAACTGTTTCTGTTTGCGGAGGCCGCATAAATGTTGATGATGCCATATTCCTTCTTTCTTTACCTTCTACCGTTCAGATAATTTCTCATTAATGCGTTCACTCAACTGCTCGTGCAGCTTCGGTTCCTTGATTTCATCAATGACTTCAGCGAAGAAACCGTTGACAATCAACTTTTCGGCTACATCTTTTGGCATGCCACGGCTTTCGAGGTAAAACAGTTCCTCTGCGTCGATTCTTCCAACGGTGGCGCCATGAGAACATTTTACATCATCAGCACAGATTTCCAAACCGGGAATTGAGTGAATTTCTGCGTTAGCAGAAAGTGCCAGATTTCGATTAGCCTGGTAGCCATCAGTCCCTTGTGCCACAGGGTCTACATAAATCATGCCTTCCCAAGTCACTTTTCCATTTCCATTGGCGGCACCTTTAAATAAAAGGTCACTTTTGGTATTGGCTGCCAGGTGATTAACCTGTGTATCAAGGTCAATATCTTCTTTTGAACCGATAAAGTAAAAGCCTCGAATTTTGGCTTCTGATCTCGTTCCAGCTAAATCAATGTCAATAAAGTGTTTGGCGTGGCCTTCACCTAAATGCCCATAGATCCATCGCATTCGTGAATTCTCCATCAATTTAGCTTTTTCACGGGCTATGGTTGAGGTTTCCACGCTTTGATCAATAATCTCAACTAAATCCAGTTCAGCACCAGAACCAAGAAGTATTTCCAGGTTTTCGAGAGTCAAACTGCTTTGTTTGGAAGCGCTCTGCCGGTGTATCGTCAATTTACATCGACTTCCGGGTTCAAGCACCACCAGGGAATGACCAAAATGCAATCCAGCAGAAACTGTCTCAATGGAAACTTCCAAGCCCTCAGTAATTTCTGCCCCTTTGGGAATCCACAAAACGAAACCTTGATTGGCATATACAGAAGCAAGGGCTGCGAATCGATCGGCATCGGGTGAGATGATTGTTCCCAGATACGAGTTAAGCAGATTGAAGTGTTCAAGCATCGCTTGATCAAATTCCATGAAGATTGCGCCTTGAGTATTGCCACTAAAACGGAGTTTGGCGGGTTTCAAGGCCAAATTTGCGTAGCTCTTCGAGTCCAGATTCGAAAAATCAGTCCACCGCCAAGCTTCTGATTTTGCTGACGGAAATTCCAATTCATTCGCCGCCTTGCCAGCCTTGCCCAGGTGTGTCAAAGTCCTATCAGCCGAGCGTTGTTCCAGCTCCCTGCCGATTTCAAGATTAAGCATAGTGTCGTCAAATATTGGGTGAGTATAGTAAGCTTGATCTTTCATCTTAACCCACCGAACCTACCATCTGCAATTGGATCAGACGGTTCATTTCAACAGCATATTCCATTGGCAGTTCTTTGACCAGGGGTTCGATAAATCCGGAAACAACCATGGTCGTTGCTTCTTCGTTGGTTAATCCGCGGCTATTCAGATAAAACAGCTGGTCTTCGTCAATTTTGCTGACTGTTGCTTCATGTCCAATCGTGATTTCGTTGGAATTGACGTCTATTGTGGGGTAAGTATCAGACCTGGAAGCATGATCCAATAAAAGCGCGTCACAAGCAGCAGTGGACCTGGCATTCAGGCCGGCCTTGGCTACCTTCACCATACCACGATAAGAAGCCCTGCCATTACCCCTGGAAATTGATTTGGACGTTATCTTGCTGCTGGTATTGGGTGCAAAATGAATCATTTTTGACCCTGTATCCTGCACTTGCCCCGGACCAGCAAAAGCCACCGAAAGCATCTCACCGTGTGCCCCTTCACCCTTCAAGAAACAGGATGGATATTTCATGGTCACCTTGGAACCCAGGTTGGCATCCACCCATTCCATTGTTCCATTTTCGTAGATGACTGCACGTTGCGTAACCAGGTTGTAAACGTTGGTCGACCAGTTTTGAATAGTGGTGTATCTAACCCTGGCGTCTTTTTTTACTATAATTTCAATCACACCGCTATGAAATGACTCTTCCCGATAAAGCGGGGCGGTGCAGCCTTCCACGTAATGCACTTGCGATCCTTCATCGGCGATGATTAATGAGCGTTCAAATTGACCCATATTGGCGTTATTTAGACGGAAATATGCCTGTAGGGGCAAATCCACTTTAACACCTTTTGGAACGTAAACAAAAGAGCCACCCGACCAAACAGCACTGTTCAATGCGCTGAATTTATTGTCTTGAATGGGCACAACAGTCGAAAAGTATTCTCTGAAGAGGTCCGGGTACTGTTTTAGGCCATTTTCAATACTTAAAAAAATGACACCTTGCTCTTCCAGTTTTTCCTGGATGCTATGGTAGACCATTTCAGAATCATATTGAGCACCAACTCCTGAGAGGAACTTTTGTTCAGCTTCAGGAATGCCCAGTTTGTCAAATGTATTTTTAATGTTTTCTGGAACGTCTTCCCAGGATTTTTGGTCAATTTCCTTGGGCCGCACATAGTAAAAGATGCTGTCCAAATCAAGACCTGAAATATCAGGCCCCCACTTTGGCATTGGTCGTTGAACATAGTGGTGGTATGCCTTCAACCTGAATTCCAACATCCAGTCGGGCTCTTGCTTCCACTTTGAAATCAGGCGTACAACTTCTTCATCAAGACCTTTACGGGTTTTAAAACTGCTCTCTTCCGGGTCATGAAAACCATATAAGTAGTTCTCACCCATGGAGGCAAGCACTTGGTCTTTTGAATTCTCAGGCATCAGGCTGCCTCGTCTTCGGCATTCTTTGGCAAAACACCGTATCGCTGCCGGATCCAGTCATAACCGTTTTCTTCAAGTTTGAGCGCCATCTCAGCTTTGCCAGATTCGACAATTTTGCCACCATAAAGAATGTGGACGTAATCTGGCTTTATGTAATTGAGCATGCGTTGGTAATGGGTTATTACCAGGATTCCCAGATG
>DATIUL010000150.1:0-4596 GCA_035466865.1 Anaerolineaceae bacterium
GTCCTTGTGAATGAAGTAAGCTGCCTGCATTTCCGACCACATAGCATTTGAAAAACCATCATTGCCCATGCCAACTTTGATTCCCCGGTCAAGCATATCCAGAATTGGTGCCACACCGACGGCATTATTCATATTCGAGCGGGGCTGATGGCTAAGCCAGCTGCCGCTTTCCGCGATTAGGTCGAGTTCCTCAGGGTCGCAATGCACGCCATGCGCAAGGATAGATTTTTCCCCAAGCATTCCAAAATCATGAAAGCGCTTAATGACCCGTTTTCCATACTTGGCCAACGAGTCAGCCTCATCGGCAATGCCTTCTGCCGTGTGTACATGATAGCCCGCATGATGGTTATTGGCCCTGACACAAGCGTCAAGGGTCTCATTAGAGAGGGTCAAAGATGCATGCAGCCCAAAATGAGCCTTAATCTTTGGATCAGCCTGCCCCATCACCACGCGGTTAATGAAGCGGGCATTTTCCCCGATTCCAGCCAGAGCTTTTTCCCTGCCATCCCGATCGGTTACTTCGTAGCATAACGAGCCGCGCAGCCCTGCCTGGACCATGGCATCGTGTTCGAGATCCAGCGAACCTTCGATGCAACTGGGAGAGGCATGGTGATCAAACAAAGTGGTCGTGCCATACTTGATGGCATCAGCCAGGCACACAAGTGCGGAATATTTGACTGCCTCTGGGCTCAGGGCCTTATCCAGCCGCCACCACAGGCGTTCAAGAATTTCAACAAAGTTACTGGCAGGCTCGCCAGGGTAGCCCCAACCTCGGGAAAATGCCCCATAAAAATGCGTATGCGCACAGATATTCCCGGGCATCAACAACTGGCCATGAGCATCCACAACATCTTCCTGTGACTCCGTGGAACTCCCTTGCGAGACAACTTTCTCAATCAAGCCATCTTTTACATAAAGATCTTGACCCTCAAGAATTTGGTTATTACTCCCCCAGGTGATGATCTTTGCATTCCTAATAATCATGGTAACTCCGTTTCCTTAATTGGGTGAGTGGAAAGGATTTGTATCATTTTACCTTTCTTAATTCACATAACCCATTATTTATCAATAATTCAAAAAATAAATCATGGTCGGCATAGCGTCTGTGAAAGCAATTTCAGAAGCCTGCCCAGATGTGCATGTTTGACCAAAAACACTGTCCGCATGAAATAACAAAAAAGGTAGGCATTATTTCTGCCTGCCTTTTTTGTATATGTTCTTTAAATTTACTTGGTGAGCTGATAAAGCTCTACCAATACACCGCTGGCTGCTTTAGGGTGCACAAATGCCATCTTGCGCCCTGGCAGCTCCAGTGCGGTTTCATTGATCAAACGCACACCGGCCTCTTTTAAAGCTATCAATGTGGCATCAATATCCTTCACTTCAAAACAAAGGTGGTGCAAACCCTCTCCTTTGGATTCCAAAAACTTGCCCATCCCAGATTCCGGGTCGGTTGGTTGCACCAGTTCAACTTCACTATCCCCAACAGGCAAAAAAGCGACTTTTGCCTTTTGAGAAGGCACATCCTCGATATGGTCAAGTTTCAGACCAAAAGCGGTCTCCCAAAATTTGAGGGATTCGTCGATATCTCTGACAACTATGGCGACGTGGTTTATTTTTTTTATTTCAGGCATCGTTTACTCCATTTATAAGAAATTCGGGGCTCGATATTCGCCCCACACAGCGCGCAATACATTACAGGTTTCGCCCAGGGTGATCTTGTTCTCAACGCACTCAATAATGATTGGCATCAGATTTTCAGTGCCCTTGGCAGCATCTTCGAGCTTTTTGAGCAGCCCTGCTACCTTTTCATTATCCCGACTGGCACGTAATTTGGCGAGTTTCTCGTACTGTCCCTGTTCAATCGCTGGGTCCAGCTTTTGTGGTTCCAATACGATTTCTTCCTTCACCTGGAATTTATTGACACCAACAATCACATCTTCGCCAGATTCCATGCGCTTTTGAGCTTCGTACGAAGCGTTCATGATCTCATTCTGGATGTAACCAGTTTCAATCGCTTTCATAGCACCGCCGATTTGGTCGATGTATTTGATGTATTCCATTGCGCCTTTTTCGATCTCATCTGTCAGATACTCAATCAAGTACGACCCAGCCAACGGGTCAACGCTATCGGCAACTCCACTTTCGTACCCGATGACCTGCTGAGTGCGCAATGCCACCTGAACACTCTTGGTGGTCGGCAGCCATAAAGCCTCGTCCATGCTATTGGTGTGTAAGGACTGCGTACCCCCAAGTACGGCCGCCAAAGCCTGCATAGTCACCCGGATGACGTTATTCTCAGGTTGCTGCGCGGTCAATGTAGACCCCGCAGTTTGGGTGTGGAAGCGTAACTTCATCGAATTAGGATCCTTGGCCTCAAAACGCTCCTTCATGAGCCGTGCATAAAGCCTTCGGGCAGCCCGGAATTTGGCTACTTCCTCGAGGAAGTTATTGTGGGCATTAAAGAAAAATGAAAGTTGGGTGGCAAATTCATCCACCCCCAAACCTACCTTCTCCGCAGCTTCGATGTAAGCAATAGCATTTGCCAGCGTAAAGGCCACTTCCTGCACAGCCGTTGACCCAGCTTCGCGGATGTGATACCCCGAGATGCTGATGATGTTCCAGTTCGGTACATCCGTCCGGCAGAACTGGAAAATATCTGTAATCAGTCGCATGCTCGGTGTCGGTGGATAGATGTACGTTCCCCGGGCAATGTATTCCTTTAGAATGTCATTCTGGATGGTGCCCCGTAATTTTTTTGAATCAACGCCTTGCTTCTTGGCGATGGCGATATACATCGCCAGCAATACGGCAGCTGGGGCATTAATAGTCATACTGGTGGAAACTTTATCCAAAGGAATGTCCTTGAAAAGTATTTCCATGTCTTCAATGGAAGAGATGGAAACCCCCACTTTGCCTACTTCGCCCAAGGCGATTGGGTCATCTGCGTCGTACCCGATTTGGGTAGGCAAGTCAAAAGCCACAGAAAGGCCAGTTTGGCCCTGGTCCAACAAAAAACGGTAGCGCTTATTGGATTCTTCGGCCGTGGAAAAACCGGCATACTGCCGCATGGTCCACAACCTGCCTCGGTACATGGTGGGTTGGACTCCGCGAACAAACGGGTATTCGCCCGGGTAGCCCAACTCAGCCAGGCGGTCGGGGTGTACTTGCTCAGGGTCCACAATGGGTGGAATAGGAATATCTGAAGAGGTTGCAAATTCAGGTTTTCGCTCTGGAAACCTCTGAATCGATGGATTGTAGCATTTGTCCTGCCAGGTGTTAAAGGAATCGTTATCAGTCATACTAATCCTTTTCATTATTCAATTAAGAGTAATCATAGTATAACCGAACGGCTTTCAGCGAGTGGATTCCACCGCAAAAAGCTGTTCTTGATTGGCGCAAATTGGCTCATATTTCTATCTTCCTTTGTGGTAAACTTGACGGGCTCGGGTGTTGTACCCTTCATTTTGAGCAAAACACAACCACAGCTACAGAAAGGGCTTGTCATGAAAGTTTTATTATTGAAAGATGTCTACAAGCTTGGCCGCGCCGGCGATATCAAAAAAGTCGCCGATGGGTTTGGTAGAAACTACCTTATCCCCCAAGGCCTCGCCCTCCCCGCAACCGCAGGATCCATCAAACTTGCTGCCTCAATTGGCAAAAAGGCCACCGAACAACGCGTTGTTTTGAACAACGAACTCAAAGGTGTGGCAGATCTCCTCGTTGACCTCACCCTGGATTTCTCCGTAAAAGCCGGCGAAACCGGAAAACTGTATGGTTCAGTTTCCAGCCAGATGATTGCCGAAAAGGTTAAGGAACTCAAAGGCCTCGATCTCGACCGCCGTCAGATTGCCATGGAACCCATTCGGAATGTTGGTGAGTACAAGATTCCTGTCCACCTGACTATTGATCTAATTCCTGAAATCACGGTTATCGTCCGTCGTGAAGGCGAAGTTGCCAGGGCTGAAGCTGTCAGAACTATGAAAGTTGAAAAAGTTGTCGTTCAGACTGAAGCCGTGCAAGAAGTTGCCGCTGAGCCTGCCGCTTCCGAGCAGGAATAATTTTCCAAAACCAACCAATCAATCACTGCAAAAGGGCGCTCTATGCGCCCTTTTCTTTGCCCATTTTATAAAATGGAAGACCATATTCACATTCTTACTCTCACCATCGCATTCCAGACAAGCAGTGCATTATTAGGCTAAAATAGGCTCATGTCCGAATTGACCGGTACCATTCTCAAAAAGATTCGTGAAAACCGCCACATTCCGTTGGAACAAGTAGCCAGTTACACGCGCATTCGCCTGGAATTGCTTCGCGATCTGGAGGATGAGGAATTTGATTCGATGGCTTCTTCCGCCCAAAAGAAGGGCTTTATCCGATTGTATACGGACTTTTTAAATCCATCTGCGGAAGAAATTGCTCTGTACTCGAATTTACCCGCTGAAACTCAAGTACAAAAAACTGAGGTTCCTGCTGCTCCAAATGTGGAGGCGACAGCTCCTTTAGGCAGCGAAGTGCCCGAGGGTGCCTTAAAACCGCAAGTCTCGGATGTTAGAAACACCTCTGAGCCTGCCCAAAAACCAGTGCCAGAGGCTA
>DATIUL010000151.1:0-3823 GCA_035466865.1 Anaerolineaceae bacterium
CGAGGAATATCAAATCCTGGCCGGCCTGCGCGGGATGGGTCAGCTCACCCAGATGCTCGAAGGCGGATTCTTTTTGCCCGATCAGACCACTGTTTGGCCCTCTGAAATTGCGCCTCTCACCAAGCAAATGGAAGACCAGGGTGCTGGCACACACGTGACCGGAAAATTGGCCGTTTTCAGCCCTGATGAGGTGGACCAGATCCTTGAAGAATTCGATGAGCGCATCAACGATGGTTGGCTGCCCTTCCTCATTCTTGAGCGCCGCTGGGAAGACAACCTCTACCTGCTTTGCGATGCCGGTTACACCCGCGGCGAGTTCATCCGCAATTTCACCATGAAGCAAGCGCTGGATATCTCCCGCCAGATTTGCGGTTTGCTTGAAGAGGCCCACAAGCGCGGCGCTACCTACCTGGACCATAAAATCCTGCACTATTACTGGAATGACCTGCGCCAAAAAGTGATCATGATCGACTGGAACATCGGCCATTGGAACCCAAATGATTTCAAGGCAGAAATCCAACAGGCCGACATGGTTCAATTCAGCTCACGTGCCCTTTCGCACATTTTCACAGGCAGGCAAGCCCCTGGCAGTGTGGCCGTGGGTGCCAACCGACCGGAAGACATTGCCAATTCACCCACCCGTTACAAGGCTTCTTACTCTTTTGACGTGCAGAACCGCCTGAACTCGGATGAGATGAAGTTTCTTGAATCCGCGCTCGAAGGCGGCTATAAAACCCCTGCCGAAATGAAGGCCAAATTAGATGAACTCTACCTCAAGAGATCTTAAAGCCCTTCCTGAAAGGTAATCATGATTTCTGACCTGATCTCACAGGCTAAACAAGCCATTTCCAATAAAAACCCCAGCATTGAAGCGCTGGACCAGGCCGAAAGTGCACTTTCCACTTTCCTTGAAGCCCTGGCCACCAAACGAATTGCCGAAGTTGTGGAGATTGACGACCTTGAAGAGGCTAACCGCCTCTTGCGAGAGGTGCGCCGCGAACGCAGCCGCAGACTTGCGAACCCACAGGGTTATACGAGTGCTCCGGCGGCTCCTCAAGCGAGTTCCTTCAACCCGGTTGAACGCTCCGCTCCTTCGCAAGATGTGCCTTCAGGCCCAACGCCAACAAGCTCAATTCCGATGCCGATGCCTCAAGCACCTACCCAAAATCAGGCAGGGGATTACCAAACACCATCAGTCTCACAACCTGGACCGACCGTAAACCCAATGGCTGCCGCACAACCCAACCCTGTTGCTGAAGCCCCCCAGCCACAATCCGCCGCGCCAATTCCACAACCAAACACGCCACAGGTAACACGCACCAATTTACGATCGTCGGACGAGGGTGGCATGGATTCTCTGCGCCGTTTCTTCTCGTCAAATCACGACCCGGAAGCTGAACGGATGATGGACGAGGCTGAGGAAGCCTTTTACAAAGGCAATTATCAGATTGCCATCCCACTCTACGAAAAAGTTATCCAAATGGAGCCAAGCTGGTCCCGGGCACAGGAACACCACACCGAAGCTGAAGAATACTTGCGCTCAGGCAACATCCCATCGGTTGCCCTACCCCCTGATGCAGGCAAGGCTTATGGTAAAGCCCAATCGGCAGCCCGTGTTTTTCGCTATAAAGTTGCCCTGGATTACCTGGATGAAGCCTTTGACCACCTCGAGGATGCCGGCATCAAGCGCTGGCGCGAAGGTGAAGAGCTGCGGCACGACCTGGAAAACCAGATGCAGGCGTATGACGTCTACAAAGACGGCTTGAACCTGCTGACCCAGGGTGAACTTGTGGCCGCACTGGGTAAGATTCAAACCGCGGCCAGCGCGGTAGCCATCCCGGAGTACATCGATAAAGCCGCTGAGGTGCGCGGGGATATTGCCACCATCAATGACATCAGCGATATCGTCAGCCTGAGCGGCAAAATCCCAGCCGGAAAACTGGCCGACGCCCGTGCCAAGATGGAGCGCATCCGCATGAAATATGGCGATGTGAACCAGGTTTCACGTTTGCGGAACAAACTGGATATGCTCATCCCGGCTACCATTCAGTCGCTTTTGGATAACACCCACCGCCTTAAGAAAGATGCAGACGAAGCCCCAACCGTCAGCATTGCCAAGGTAAAAATTTCTGGAGCAAGGGAAAACCTGGACCTGCTGCGCCAATTGGATGCTTACGATGCTGAAAGCCTGACGCTTGAAAATGACATCAGCAATCTTGAGACCGATATTGAAGCCCACGAGGACGCCATTAAACGTGCCCAGGAAGCCCTAAAAACTGGCAACCGCCTGCTGGCTTTCGACGCGATCGCCATTAGCCGTAAAGCTACCCGGCGCTTCCCGCAGGACCCGAAAGTTCTTGAACTTAAGAAAGCTTTCAATACCACTTATGTAATTTCCGCGGTCGCAGGTTTAATTGCGCTGGCACTGGTCATTTTCCTGATCACCATCGGTGCTCGCAGCATTCGCGAAGCCACATATCGCCGCAATTTGGCGCTCACACCCACCATTACACGCACACCTACGATAACGCTTACACCAACGATTACCCCCACCCCGACAAAGACGCTAACACCGACTCCGGATTATTCACCCACACCCACCAACACCCACACCCCCACACCGGTAATCTCAGTGATGACCCTGCGTGAGGTTTACATGCGCAAGGATTGTTACGACGAGTTCAAGGCTGTTGCTCTCATCCCTGAAGGCTCCATTCTAACCGTGCTGAATGTCGGTGATGTGCGCTACGACCGATTCAGGAACGAGTGCATGTTTGTGCAGTTCCGCGGTGCTGGGTTTACTGAGACGGGTTATCTGCTAAAGAAGGATCTTTCAATCCCCTAAGCCGAGGCGTTGTTTGCGAAATTTGCGAAATTTAGAAACCCAATATCAGGATTCTCTCGATTTTATCTACAGTTTTGTAGATTTCAGCATGAAGCGGCATGTTGATGATGCCCACCGCTTCTTTAAACTTGACCGCATGAATAAACTCATGGCGTTGATGGATAACCCGCATACGCGCTACCCAAGCGTGCATGTGGCCGGCACCAAGGGCAAGGGCTCAACAGCTTCATTTATTGCCCAGGCCTTGATTGCCAGCGGCTATAAGGTGGGTTTGTACACTTCGCCACACCTGGTGGAAGAGACGGAACGTATCCGTGTTGACGGAAAAGATATCAGCAAGGCAGATTTTGTTGCCCTCACTGAAAAATTGCGGCCACTTTCCGCGCAGGTTAGTGAAGTAACCACCTTTGAACTTTTTACAGCCATGGCCATGCAATATTTTGCTGACCAAAAGGTGGATATCGCTGTTTTTGAAGTGGGATTGGGTGGCCGCTTGGACGCCACAAACGTCATCACGCCCCTGGTTTCCGTGATCACCTCCATTTCGTACGACCACGTCGCCGTTCTGGGCAATACCCTGACCGAGATTGCCTTTGAAAAAGGCGGCATCATCAAGCCGAATGTGCCGGTGGTCATCGCCCCCCAAAAAGATGAACCACTAAAAGAGTTGCTGCGGATAACGGAAGAACGGCATTCCCCACGCGTGCTCATCCAAGAAGATTATGCTTTTGAAGAGATCGCGCATTCAATGCAGGCCCAAAGCTTCAAGTTGCAGAATCTCAGAAAGCCCGATGCTTTTACCCAAAAATCTTTGGCCAGCAAACCCATCGACCTTGAAATTAGTTTACTCGGTTTCCATCAGGTGCAAAACGCCGCGACCGCTTTTGCCGCGCTGGAGATTTTGCGACAAAACGGCTTCAAACTGAGCCTTAAATCAATACGCAAAGGGTTCAAAAACGTGGTTTGGCCCACTCGCTT
>DATIUL010000152.1:0-4767 GCA_035466865.1 Anaerolineaceae bacterium
GCAAGAGTCCCATCACTTAGCAGCTGGGAGTGAACCAGCACAGGCTGGCTTGAAAATTGAACCGCGTCCAACCTGGGTGATAAGATGGGCAAAGACTGAGTCTGGCTGATCAAGAGCAGGTGGCTATAATCGCTTTGGGTAAAGCTTCCCATCCAGACCAAAGGTTCGGCTCTCAACAGCAGAACAGCGGCAAGTAAACCATGCCCTTCACAGAGCTGCTGAAGGTCTTGCATTCCTATGCTTGACATAAGCTAAGTTTAACCGCATAAAATGGTGCACGCAAGCATGGTTCATTCATTGAAATAATCCTTCACGTTGAAATGTGGCATCTAATACATCTTTGTAAAGTGTTTACGAATCAATTAGCCCTTGATTCCTTTACAAGTCTTTTCTTAAGCAGTAATAACAGGTACAATTTGTCTACATTTAGAGAGGTAAATAGAGACAAAACAGTTAATCATTAAACCTTAGACCGAAAGGAGAAGCATCCGGTGCCCAGAGTTTTAAGAATCGTTCTAATAACTCTTGCTGTTATTGTCTTGCTTTATGGGGTGTACTACATCCTCGGTCGTCCCGCTCTGCCAATTCCCGCCATTCGCTACAAAGTAAGTCCAGGTTCCCAACTTTATGATTTGGTCAAAGCGACTGAATCTGACGAGTTACGTTTAACTGTGGTTACTGATGGCCAAATTGACGTCACTGGGGACGGCAACCGCATGGCTAGTATTCTTTACACCCCCAAAACGCTTGGCAATGCCCTGACTTTGGCTGGCAATTTCATGAGCAATGATCAGCAAAAGTTCCAAACATCCGTCAGCAGACCCATTCAAAACCTATCAGCTCTTCTTTATAATTTTCTTAGATTTAAACTCACCCTATTAATTGTTCCTGCCTGAGGGTCTTAAGGCCCGCAATACGAACCAAAAATATTAGAAAAAAAAGGAAGACAAAATGAACAAATTCTTAAAGATCTTATTTTCACTTCTGGCCATCCTTATGATCTCAGTATTTGCAGTCATTCAGGAAGCCAAAGTCGTCACAGCGGCACCTCCTGCCCAGGAAGGCCCCGTGAATCAACTTTTCATCGACGCAACCTACAATCCACAGACCAAAGCCTATAGCATTGGTGGTTTCACGCAGGCACAGCTTGCACAGGTTGGGGTCACCTTGCCAGACCAGGTGCTGGCGCTATTGGGTAGCTTTAACCAGGTTACCCTAAAAATCAACGGGGCTACGCTGGATGTTCTGGCTGATGAAGCCAAACTTGCAACCCTTAATTGGGACAAAGCCTCACGCGCCTGGTTGTACGGCATGATTGACAACTTTAGCCAAATGCCCCCGCTTGATCAACAACGCGCGGAAGCCTGGCTGGACAAAGCAGACATTCAGCTGGTGGTCAGGCAAAGCACTGAGATCAGTAAACCATTGGTGATTGACCTGAACACAATTGTGAATGTGGATGTCGCCAAGGATGGCAAAGTTAAGGTGGAAGGCTTTGATACTGGCAGCATGCTGCCCGCCCAGGTCACCAGCCTTTTGGATGCCGCCAAGGTGCAAGATATGACAGTTTGCTGGAGCAAAGGCGTCCTCAAGAATAAAGTAAACGGCGCTGATATCCCTGCGCTCACCCTGTATCAGGAAGGCGTTTCAGTTGTGGACAAAGCCTTCGGTCTGAACCTGGGCGATTTGGGTCAGCTCTTCCAGTCACAACTGGGTGCCAATGTGGCCTACGGTGGTGGGATGCACACCGACAGCCAGTGCGGCGACTAGCCTAATCTGTATTGAAATAGGGCGCAATTAAAAACTGCGCCCTATTTGTATGCATAAAGACCATTTTTCGTTCTCAATCCCTCAAAAGCAGTAGAATAATCCCCATTATCTTCAACATGAAAGAAGTTCATTCCGATGTGGATTCTCTACGCTTTCGGTTCTGCATTCTTTGCCGGTCTCACAGCCATTCTGGCTAAAATTGGCATTAAAAAAACTGATTCCACCCTGGCTACTGCCATTCGTACCATTGTTGTGCTCTTTTTCACCTGGGTGATGGTATTCATTGTCGGTTCTCAATCCCAGATTGGTGAAATTGACCCAAAAACACTCCTTTTCCTGGGTCTTTCTGGTTTGGCAACAGGTGCATCCTGGCTATGTTATTTTAGGGCTTTGCAGCTTGGTGAGATCCAAAAAGTGACCCCAATTGATAAATCCAGCATCATTTTGACCATGCTCATGGCCATGATTCTCCTGAATGAGCCATTCACCTGGGTTAAGCTGGTGGCCATCATTCTCATCAGCCTCGGTACCTGGCTAATGGTTCACAACCCAAGTAAAGTTCCGCAACCGCCATCAGAGGCCGAAGCTGCTGCTCCGGCGGCTATAAAGCCATGGATGCTTTATGCCTTTGGGTCGGCTTTTTTTGCTGCCCTCACTGCCATCCTGGGCAAGGTCGGCATTCGCGGGGTCGAATCCAACCTCGGTACTGCCTTGCGAACGGTGGTTGTCCTGGTTATGGCCTGGTTGATGGTCTTCGTTACGGGCAAGCAAAAGGGTATCAAGGCAATTGATAAGCGCAGTTGGCTCTTTATCATCCTCTCTGGGTTTGCCACAGGAGCTTCCTGGCTTCTCTATTACCGTGCGCTTAAAGACGGCCAGGCCAGCATTGTCGTACCAATTGATAAGTTGAGCATCCTGGTGACAATTGCCTTTTCTTATTTTGTCTTTCATGAAAGGTTGAATAAACGTGCCACTATTGGATTGCTTGCCATCGTCGTTGGCACCCTGGTTCTGTTGATAAAATGAACCCAGATATTATGGATAGCCGGGACTCGATGATTACAGAATATGATGGCAGCCTGCAAGGCTGTGAAGATATCTTAAAGATAGACAAAGAGACCTTTGACGAGATTAAGGCTGATGCTACCAAGCTGCAGGCCATTCTTGCCCACCGTGGCACTTATCGGGTTTTGATCGCGTATGTAGGCGAAGAACCGGCAGCCTTCATTGGGCTGATGGTTGCCAGCACTCCCCATTATGAGGGCTTATGGGTGGACCTTTTAGCCACCCGCCCACAATTTCAGGACCAAGGGCTGGCAACCGCGCTCACCCAGCAGGCTCTCAAGATTGCGGAACTGGAAAAATTGGATTGTGTCACCGCTATCGTACGGCCGAGCAACCACTCATCCATGGTGGTTTTCGACAAGCTGGGTTTCAGGCATTCAGCCGAAGATTACACTCTGTTGAGTAAAGAAATATCGACAGCCAGCTAATAATCAAAAGCTACGAACTGGAATTTGAAAAACAAAATGACCCCACATCGCTGTGAGGTCATTTTCCTAAATTTGTTTATTCAGTTATTTACTGGTTTTCTCTGCGTCAACAATTTTCTTCTGGTTTTCAGCCTTCAAAACTTTCGCTTTTATTTCAACCTTGCGAGGCTGAACTTCGGGTTTCTTAGGCAAATGTACCGTTAGAATACCGTTGTCGCTTTCCGCGCTGATGGCACCCTGGTCAACCTGTTGCGGCATTGAAATGCTTCGGAAGAAGGTACCGCAGCGCATCTCGCGGACGTGATACTTGCCTTCGCTGGTGTCTTCCGACTCTTCACTGATCTCACCTTTGATGGAAAGAACGTTATTATCGTAGGTAATCTCCAGTTTTTCGGGGTCAAATCCAGCCACACTGGCCTTCACAAGGTATTCTTTGTCATTTTCGATGACATCCAGTGGGAAGCCCATCACTTGCCGGTCAAATTCTGGTTCGGCCATATAGTTATTGACAAACCTCGCCAGGTCGCGGAAGGAATCATAATTTGCATTTCGTCTAATCATGTAAGCCATAGTTACCTCCATATCTTTTTGTTTTAGTTGCCCATAATTTAATCGGATTACATCAGATTTATGTTTTCAAAATATTTAAATTTTGTAAGATTCTTTGCACGTAAAACATATCCACGTTTTCATGTGCTATACTCAATAAGAATTAATAAATTAAAACCTAATCCGGCTACTGCCGGTTAATTTTTTTATAAGGAAGTAAATGAAATCTAAAACATTAAAAATCATTCCCCTCGGCGGTCTAGGCGAGGTTGGAAAGAATATGACCGTGTATGAATACAACGGCCAAATCCTGATTGTGGACGCGGGGATGATGTTCCCGAATAACAACATGATCGGGATCGACTACATCATCCCCGATTTTGAGTACGTCAAACAGCACGCCAACCAGGTCGTCGGCATTCTCATAACCCATGGCCACGAAGACCATATCGGTGCCATCAGTTATCTGCTGGACCATGTTGATGCCCGCGTCTACGGCACACCCCTGACGCTTGGATTGATCAAATCCAAACTCAACCGCAGGAAACCGCTCAACGACCCCAAACTGACAACATTCAACGCCGGAGAGACTATCCAGATTGGACCCTTCAAGGTCAAATCTTTCCATGTTTCCCATTCCATGCCTGATTGTGTTGGCTTTGGCATTGAGACCCCTGCTGGCCTGGTCGTGCAGACAGGCGATTACAAGTTTGACCATACGCCCGTGGATGGTTGGCCAACTGACTATGCTGCTTTGGCTGATTTTGCTCAAAGAGGCGTGATGGCTTTGCTCTCGGACTCCACCAATGCTGTAAACACCGGTTGGACACCAAGCGAAAGAGTGATTGATGATGCTTTCAACAAAACTTTTGCCCAGGCAAAAGGCCGCATTATCATTGCCACCTTTGCATCTCTGATCTCCCGTGTGCAACAAGCATACGATTGCGCTGTGCGT
>DATIUL010000153.1:0-3952 GCA_035466865.1 Anaerolineaceae bacterium
AGGTTGAGGGCAACCGAAATTTTGCCAATAAGGTCTGGAATATTGGCCGCTTTGTAATTGGAGCCATTGATAAACTGGAACAAAAACCCGAACATTCAGCTCTTTGGACACTGGCAGATTCCTGGATTTGGGCACGCATGATAGAAACTGTCAATACCGTTAACAAACTTTTTGAGAATTATCAATTTGGGGAGGGCGGTCGACAAATCTACGAATTCTTCTGGAACGATTTTGCCGATTGGTATCTGGAGGCTTCCAAAGGACAATTGGCAGAGGGCGGAGAGAGGGCTTACTATACAACATACACCCTTGCCCGAGTTCTGGATGTGATGCTGCGCTTGCTGCATCCATTTACGCCTTATGTGACTGAAGCCCTGTGGGGTTACCTCAAGCAAGCTTGTGTTGCAGCCAATCTGCAACTGGAAGAACCTAAAACCTGGGAAGACGCCCTTATTATCGCCAAGTGGCCTGAAGGATTCCCAACCGAAGGCTGGGAAGACCAGATCATCAAGGACTTTTCTATCATCCAAACCCTCACGACAATGGTACGTAACTACAGGGCAGAAAACAAGATTAACCCTGGTCAATCCCTTATAGCCACGATTGTCTCATCGGAAAGTTTTGGTTTGCTTGAAAGCCAAAAAGCTATGCTCTCTGCGTTGGCTGGTTTGGACTTCGCCCAACTGGAAATTCTGCGCCAAAAACCCGATAAGCTGGCTGCTCAAAGTCCGCTTGTTTCCAATGAAATTGAGGTTTATGTGAGAGGTGGGTCGAAAGCTGAAGAAGGACCCGACCTTGAAAAACTGCAAAAGGAATTGGCTGAAATTGAGAGCCAAATCAAGCGCCTCACGGGTTTGCTTTCGGGACCTTTTGGCCAAAAAGCACCTGAATCTGTTGTTGCTGCTGAACGCGAGAAACTGGAGAACTACCAGAAAAGTGCAGAAAAAATACGGCAGACACTTGCTTAGGTCAAGCCAGGTTTTAAGTCAACATCGCTCATTTTTATTGAAGCGGCAAATAACCATTTGTAAGGTTTCAAACTGATGAAACCTGCTCGAGCTACGCTCATGGTTATCGCAGGCGTTTTGGTCCTCTTCAACGCGTCGATAGTTTATAGCTGGGGTACGATATCCGTTCCCATCGCTGAAGCTTTCGGTTGGGGAAAAAGTGAGATTTCACTGCTTTTCATGGTCATGGTTTCCTGCTTTTGCCTGGGTGGATTGACCAGCGGGCAGTTGATCCGGAAAATCAGCCCAGGCATTTTAATGGCTGTTGCTGCCTTTTTATTCCTGGGGGGTTTTGCGATAGCTTCCTTTGCCCAAGGGTTGGCCTTAATGCTCTTGGCTTTTGCTCTGCTGTGTGGCTTTGCGGCTGGTTTGCTCTACAATAGTGTCATCAGCACCGTGACTCGCTTCTTCCCGCATAAGCAGGCCTTTGTTTCGGGAATCCTGATGATGGGGTTTGGCTCTGGATCATTCATCATCGGCAAACTCTACCAAGTGTTTACGCCGTTGGACGTGGATGGCTGGCGGATCAGCTTTAGGGTGGCAGCTTTGGTGGCATTTGCCATTGTTCTACCTCTCTCTTTTTTCTTTCGGACGCCCATGCCCCAGCTGGAAAAAGGACCCTCCTTGGATCCGTTGAATATGAACGCGAAAGCAATGCTCCGGACAGGGGAATTTTGGTTGTTTTTCTTCTGGGCAGTCACCATCAGCGCCGCAGGTTTGGTTGTAATCGCCCAGGTAGCTGGATTGGCAAAGGCAATAAACGGCCAGATAAGTTACAGCAGCATCGCCACACTTGGGGGAGTGTTCGCGATTTTAAACGGCCTTGGCAGAATTGCGGGTGGCAAGATATTTGATCACAGAGGTACCCGTTTCTCGATGGTATTGGTAAATTTCTTATTCCTGCTTGCCCTGGCTTTACTTGTATTATCTGTATTCACAAAGCAAATCACCTGGATGTTGGTTTCCAATGGCCTTTTTGGTTATGCATTTGGCAGTATCCCAGCCATCAATTCAGGTTTTGTGGCTTCCCGGTTTGGAAAAACCCATTTCCCAGAGAATTTATCTGCCATGACCGTTAATCTACTGGCCGCTTCAATATTAAGTTCAGCCTCCGGGTATCTATTTGACGTATTTGGCGGATATTCTCCGACTTTCGTTATCATGTTGGCCTATATTTTCATTGGGGTATTCTTAACCCTAAGACTCAATCGAAAATCAAGACAAATTTCTGAACAAGTAAATCCAAGCGTTAAAATTCACACTACCTAGAAGATCTGTGGAGGAAACATGGTTGACGAAAAAATGGATGAAAACAAAGAAAAACAAGAGGTGAAAGAACCCAATAAGCTCCCAGAACCTCAGGACAAGATCGTCATTACCGAACATAGCCTCAAAATTGGTGAGAAACAACTTGAGTACACGGTCACGACCGGTACGATGATTCTTCGGGATGAAGATGAAAAAGCAGGTGAGAAAGCCCGTGCATCCATTTTCTACGTTGCTTACAACTTGAAGACGGACCAACCCAAAGAAAAAAGGCCCATCACATACTCCTTTAATGGAGGCCCCGGTTCTTCGTCAGTTTGGATGCATCTGGGTATGTTGGGGCCAAAACGGGTCAAGATGAATGCTGAAGGTATGCCACTGCCGCCGCCTTACCAGCTTGTGGACAATGAATATACCCTGCTGGAAAAAACGGATCTGATCTTTATTGACCCCGTCTCAACAGGATATAGCCGCCCAGTCCCGGGAGAAAAAGCCGAAGAATTCCATGGCGTCAAGCAGGATATCCAATCGGTGGGAGATTTCATCGTGCGCTGGACCACCCGCAATCAACGCTGGTCTTCGCCCAAATTCCTGATTGGCGAAAGCTATGGTACAACCCGGGCTTCGGGTCTCTCAAAATACCTGCAGGACCGCCATGGGCTCTACTTGAACGGTATCATCCTGATCTCTTCTGTACTCAACTTCATGACACTCGAATTCGACTCGGGTAACGACTTGCCTTATCCTTTGCTGCTACCAACTTTGACCGCTACCGCCTGGTATCATCAGAAATTAGATGCAAATCTTCAGGCGGATCTACAAGCCGCTCTCAGGGAAGCTGAAGTGTTTGCCTCCAATGCTTACACTCTGGCTTTGATGAAAGGCGATGCCCTAAGCAAAACAGATAGGGATGCGGTAATCAAAGAACTTTCGAGGCTGACAGGGGTCTCTGAGAACTACCTGGACGAACATAATTTGCGTTTGCAGGTCCAGGAGTATTGCAAGGAGTTGCGCCGTAAAGATGGCCTGACTGTTGGACGTCTGGACAGCCGATTTACAGGTATGGAAAGCCGCCCTGCTGGTGATGAATACCAACGCGATCCAAGTTATTCAGCGATCAAGGGGCCTTACACAGCGACCTTCTATGATTACGTACGCAGAGAACTAGGCTTTGAATTTGATATTCCCTACGAAATTATCAAGGACTTAAAGAAATGGGAGATGGACCAGGCTAAGTATACGGATGTCTCACCGGATCTGCGCGAAGCTTTCCTCATCAACCCGGACCTGCGTGTCTATGTAGCCTGTGGCTACTATGACATGGCCACGCCTTATTTTGCAGCTGAGTACACCTTTAATCATTTGTCTCTACCAGGAAGACTGCCGGAACGGATTAAATTCAGCTATTTTGAAGCCGGGCACATGATGTATCTGCAGTTGGCATCACTTGAAAGATTGGGCAAGGAGTTGCCGGCCTTTATTACCGAATGTTGCCAACCGAGATAATAGTTGGGAAGCAAAACATAATAAATTACAGCCAAACATCAGAAAATAGGCAAAATTTCTGATTAGTCTATAACCCTTTCTGTGCGGAAGGGGTTATTTATTTTTCTGCAAGCGTTCGCGTTCAAGGTTGAAAATGCGCCGAAGGATCGCGATGCTAACGGCATAGGTTGAAT
>DATIUL010000154.1:0-2335 GCA_035466865.1 Anaerolineaceae bacterium
TTCCTGGGTGTTGTTGTCGGCTTCTTCACGCATGAGGCGGACACGGCGCAGCAAAGCTTTCACACGGGCGATCAATTCTCGCATGCTGAAAGGCTTGGCCAGGTAATCATCTGCTCCAACTTCAAGGCCAACAACGCGGTCGATTTCGTCGTCGCGGGCAGTCAGCATGAGAACTGGAATGTTGGTCTCGTGCCGCAAAGTACGGCAAACTTCAAAACCATCCATTCCTGGCAGCATGACGTCCAAAATGATCAGGTCTGGTTTTGATGAGCGTGCCAGTTCCAAACCTTTATTGCCATCCCCTGCAATTTCAACGGTGTAGCCTTCTTTTTTCAAAGAATAAGCCACCGTTTCCTGCAATGAGACCTCGTCGTCCACTACCAGAATTTTTTCAGCCACACATACCTCCACAACATTGAACCAACATTAAACGGACATTTTCTTGTCAAGAAACTTTGTTAACATTCTACCCAAAATATGCAAAAATAGTGCGTTGTTGTACACCCATTTTTGGACCATCGGAAGGAACGTATAGCCGCATGGGTGAATATTTTTGACTGCTTTGGTACAATTTCGGGATAATAATAGGAAGTGACTATGAGCCGATCAGTTATTTCAGCGCGCGTTGATTTTCCAATTTTGAATGAAACCGTTAACGACCACCCACTGGTCTATCTTGATAATGCAGCCACTACCCAAAAGCCTGAGGTTGTGCTGCAGGCAATGGATGACTATTACCGCCATTACAACGCCAATATTCATCGGGGCAACCATGCCCTGGCAGCCAGGGCCACGCAGGCACACGAGGAAGCCCGTGCAAAAGTAGCCCGCTTCTTGAACGCGGAAGACCCAAAGCAGATCATTTTCACCCGCGGCACGACAGAATCCATCAACCTAGTGGCTTATTCATTCGGGGATGCATACGTGCATGCCGGCGACGAAGTCATCACCACGCAATTGGAACATCACAGCAATTACGTCCCCTGGGAGTTGCTTTGTCAACGTAAAGGTGCCAAGTTCCAGGTAATTCCCTTTGACGAAAACGGTGAGTTGGATCTTGAAGTATTTAAAAGCATGTTGAACGAGCGCACGCGTATTGTCGCCGTCAACCAGGTCTCTAATTCTCTTGGAACAGTCAACCCTGTAGAAGAAATTATCCGTATCGCGCATGCCGCCGGTGTACCTGTGCTGGTGGATGGCGCGCAAGGCGTGCAGCACCTCGAGCGGGATGTCCAGAAGATGGATTGCGATTTTTACGCATTCAGCAGCCACAAAATGTACGGACCCATGGGCATTGGCGTGCTGTATGGCAAGGAAAAATGGCTGGAAGCCATGCCACCCTTCATTTCTGGTGGCGAAATGATCGATACTGTCACTTCGAGCCGCGTGACCTTTAACGTACTGCCATTCAAATTTGAAGCCGGCACGCCTTATGTGCCCGGGCCAATTGGGCTTGGCGTGGCCATCGACTACCTGGAAAGCTTTGACTTGTCAGAACTGAAAACCTATGAAGATGGTTTGCTGCAGTACGGGTTGGAACAGCTGGCGGACATCCCCGGCGTGGTCATTTACGGCAATCCAAAACAACGTTCCTGCATTATCCCGTTCAACATTGAAGGGGTAAGTGCCTACGATGTGGGTGTACTGCTCGACACACAGGGCGTGGCAGTTCGCACCGGCCAGCACTGCACCCAGCCCATCATGGATGCCCTGAACATAGCCGGTACCGTGCGGGCATCATTAGCTCTGTATAATAACAAGGAAGATGTGGACGCCCTCATCAAAGGCATCCACCGGGTCATGAAGATCCTGAAGAGGTAGTATGACCACAATCACTGACATTGAACAATCCTTAATTGACGACTTCGCGGTGCTTGAAAACTGGGAAGAGCGTTATGACTACCTCATCGAATTGGGCCAAAACCTGCCTCCGATGGATGCTGAACTCAAAACAGACGACAACAAAGTGCATGGCTGCCAGTCCAGTGTTTGGTTTGCCATTACCTGTGAGGATGGAAAAATCTTCTTTCAGGCCGATAGCGACTCGTTAATCATCAAGGGTATTGTGGCCATCTTGCAAAAACTACTCAATGGACAGCCGGCCAAAGATGTAGAAAACGCCGACCTGACCATCTTCAATACCCTGGGGCTATGGAAGCATCTGTCTTCTCAGCGTAGCAATGGCGTTACCGCCATGCTTAGCCATCTCAAGGCAGCTGCCATTCTTTGCCAAGGAGGAGCGCCTTCGCCCACATCAACAGATGCTATGGCAGAGGCTTGAGACAGGTCAATTATGGGCGACCTTAGTTACCGCATGTTACAGATTGCTGGCGCT
>DATIUL010000155.1:0-1879 GCA_035466865.1 Anaerolineaceae bacterium
CCTGGGAAACGTAAACATCCTCCGGGCCAATGTGGTAATTTGCCCGCAAGAAGCCAATGCCTTCGTTCATAATTTCCAAAACGCCACCACGCATTTCCAAGCCTTCCTGCTCGGCCAGAATCTGGATGATTTTGCAGATGAGGGCTTCTCTTTTTGCTCTGATGGGTTCGGGAAAATTGAGGTCTTTGGCGATTTTACGTAATTCTTTAAGGTTTTTTGATTCTAAACTAAAAATATCCATGGCTTATCCTGCTCTGTTACAAGCTAATGTAAATTTGTGCTTAAACCGCACATAGGGGAAGTTATCAATTGTCAAAAGAAATTTCATTAAGTAAGGGGGGCTGCCTATTGGCAAAAGTAAAGATTTATTTACTCGTCAAGCAAACTAATTATATCCCAATTTAATGTTAACGCAAGTTTGAGTGCAAAAGGTGATACAAAAGGCAAGTGGCCCACGCAAACCCTTACCGCAAAGAGGCGTGAACCACCTGGTGTTCCATATAGAACTGTTGACTTAGATGCCAGAAGCTTCTTCCTTGATGAAAGTACCTGCACGCAAGTCTTCAAAGGCACGCATAACTTCCTCGCGGGTGTTCATAACGATTGGGCCGCCCCAGGCAACCGGTTCGTGCAAAGGCGGCGCAGAAAGCAGCTGAAATCTCAGGGCATTTTCCGCAAGGGATTCAACCTTTACGGTATCACCATCGCGTAAAAGCACAGCTGATTTTTCAGCAATTCGCTGCCCAGCAATCATCGCGTCGCCTTCCAGCAGGAAGACGAAAACCGTCTCAGCGGGGTCGACAGCAATTTCGACGCCTTTCCCCGCGTTCAGGCTGAAATCCAGGAAGCGTGCCTGGATGTGGTGTGGCTTGACACCTTTTACACCGGCATATTCACCTGAGATCACGCGCACTTTGCCTTCAGGAATTTCAAGCTCAACAATGTCTTTTGGGCTGATATCAAAATACTTTGGCGTGGTCATTTTTTCGCTCGCGGGAAGGTTCAACCAAAGCTGAAAGCCCAAAATTCGTTCTGCAGGTTTGGGCATTTCCTGGTGCATGATACCGCTGCCGGAGGTCATCCACTGCAGATCGCCGCCGTTGATGCGGCCTTTATTGCCCAGGCTATCCTCATGGTCCATGATGCCTTTGATGAGGAATGTTACGGTCTCAATCCCCCGGTGCGGGTGCATGGGAAAACCAGCAATGTAGTCACGAGGGTTACGGGAATCAAAGGAATCCAACATCAGGAATGGGTCAAAATCTTCAATCGTGGATGGTCCCAATACGCGCACCAGGCGCACGCCAGCGCCATCAACAGCTGGAGAACCACGAACGATGCGTTGAACTTTTCGTAATTGCATTATTTGCCTACCTTTCCAACTAAATCATAACGGGAAAAAATGCGGTAATTGTGCTTTGTAGACAGCATAGTATTTGAATCCAACTTCTTTCAAGAGCTCTTCAGCCTGGGCAAAGCCATATCCAACCGAGCCGGGAGAATGGGAGTCGCTGCCAACAGTGATGATCTCCCCGCCCAATTCACGGTAGCGTTTCAGGATGTCAATGTGCGGATGAGCTTGCCTGAGGCCTCTTGTCCAACCGCCAGTGTTTAGTTCAATCCCTTTGCCATCGGAAATGATGGTCTTTAGACCGGCATCGAAGATTTCCTGGTAGTCACTGGGATGGTATTCACGGTCTTTATTTGGGCCATAGCGCACAACGTAATCCATATGGCCGTAGACGTTATAACATTTGATGGCCTGGGCATTTTCAGGGATGGTTTGGAAGTAGCGGAGGTAACCTTCGCTCTCGGTGATTCCATCAAAATATCCTGGCAGGTAAGGGTCTTTACCATGGACAACATGCGAGGAACCAAT
>DATIUL010000156.1:0-9470 GCA_035466865.1 Anaerolineaceae bacterium
AGTTCCTTGGGGTTTTGGATGGAATTGAGCGCGTGCAGATCCGCCATGAAGTAGATGCCCAGGTATTCTTGGGTCAGTTCGATGGCCGGTTTGTACATGCCAAAATAGTTGCCAATGTGCACGCTGCCGGTTGGCTTGATGCCTGTAAGAGATATAGGTTGCATAACTGTTCCTTCGTTCAAGTAGCTGGTAATTATAACTGTAATTGACTCGTCGGAGCTCTGGTATTGAAGCGTCTTCGTCACTTTTCTCACTGGAAGAAGTAAAATCAAATCAGCATATCAGTCCCAGACAATCTGAACATTACTATGAGGCATTCAAAAAGGAAGGCAATCAATGGATCTAAACGATGATTTGCTCCAACAATTTATAACTACCTTTTACGGTTCGGGCAACTATGCTGGGGATTATTGGTTTGTTGGCATGGAAGAGGGGGGAGGTAGTGATCTTGACCAGGTAACTGCCAGGCTAAATGCCTGGAAAGAGCTGGGCGAGACAGAGCTCGTTGATATTTATGAATTCCATATCAAGATCAATTACCCGGAGTATTTCACTGATCCCGTAAAGTTGCAGCGTACTTGGATGCAGCAGGCCAGAATAATTCTTAAATCTAAGGGGCTCACCGCCTATTCTGAAGATGTAAAAGAATACCAAAGAGATTTCATTGGCCGGCGAACCGGTGAATCCTGCCTGCTGGAACTTTTACCACTCCCGTCTCCAAGTACTGAAGTATGGAATTATGATCACTGGTCAAATTTACCATTCCTGACAGATCGACGTACCTATCGTGATTATTGCATTCCATGGCGTTCCAAGCACATACAGTCTCAGATCAGCATCTGTAAACCTAAAGTTGTTGTCTTCCTGGGCTTAAGTTATTTGGAATATTGGCGGGCTATTGCAGGTCAGTCTGTGCGCTTTGTGGATCAGGTAGGATATTTGGCTGGCCAAGCCGATGGTACTAGATACATTGTTTCAAAGCACCCTGCGACAAAGGGCATTACAAATGCTTATTTTGAAAAAATCGGTACTCATATTTATCATTCTAGTTAGTTCGGATACTGGAGTTCCTTAAAAGCCGATATATTCAAACAAAATCTCTTTTTGGGATCCCAACAGTCCCCCCAAAATCTAAAGGCATCTCTGATTGATATTTCACGTTGTTTATGAGCCAATCCGATTTAGCTATATTTCCGCATTTGAGTGTGATAATACTTAGCAGGTGTAAAAGTTGAAATAGATCTGTCCCCCAAAGGAGCCAATATGGCTAAAACCGAAAAAAATCAAGCACCTGATATTTTCGAACTTTACCCCTATCGCTGGGTGGTGTTGGCGGTATTCATGCTGGTCAATATAGCCATCCAACTGCTATGGATTTCTTACGCACCGGTGAGCAGCCTGGCAACAACTTATTTTGGAGTAAACGATTCGCAGATTGCACTCTTGGCGATGATCTTTATGATTGCCTTTATTCCGCTTTCACTGCCTATTGCCTGGGCGATTGATACCTGGGGATTCAAAAAGGCCGTTAGCGTGGGCGCCGTGATGATGGGTGTTTTTGCTTTGGCCCGAGGCCTTGTTGGGCAAAATTTTACCCTTGTCTTGCTGGCTACCATCGGCCTTGGAATCTCGCAGCCATTTTTTATGAACTCCTGGACCAAACTGCCTGCTCTCTGGTTTGGGCCTAAAGAACGCGCGACAGCGGTTGGCCTGATCACCCTGGCTAACCTGATCGGCACAGGGATTGGCCTGGTGCTGACGCCGATCCTGATTGAAAGTATGGACTTGGGCAGGATCCAAACCATTTATGGCATTTTTGCAGCGGTCAGTGCGGTATTGTTCCTGATTTTGGCCAAAGAAAAACCGGCTACTCCCCCGGGAGGAGCGCAAGAAGGCGCGCGCTCTTTGATGTTGGACGGTCTGAAACACGCCCTCTCCATACCTAATTTCTGGCTTTACCTTTTCGTCATGTTTGTGGGCATGGGCATTTTCAATGGGGTGACTACCTGGGTGGAAGGCATTATCCGACCCCGTGGCTTTGGCCCGACGGATGCTGGTTTGGTGGGGGCATTGATGTTGGTGGGTGGGGTGTTGGGTGCGGTAATCATCCCCGCACTTTCAGATAAGGCCCAGAAACGTGTGCCCTATCTGTTATTGGGTTTTGCGCTTTGCATTCCAGGGCTGCTGGGTGTGATCTATGCCCAGAGCAAAGTGCTGCTTTTTATTTCTTCCTTTTGGCTGGGGGCCTTTTTGGTAGGGGCCAGCCCTGTGGGCATGCAGTATGCTGCTGAGGCCACCAGGCCAACCCCCGAGGGCACATCCGCCGGCATAATTCAATTGTTTGGCCAGGCTTCGGTTGTTTTTGTATCAGTTATGGGGGCTTTAAGGGACAAATCAGGTGCTTTTACGCCAGGTCTTTTACTGGCAGTGGGCTTGATGGTTGTGAGTGTGTTCGTGATCTCCCGATTGAAGGAAGCCAAGCCCAGGGTTTAGGCAGGTTGTCATTTCTTGGAGTGGTTAAATTAAAAATCCCGGTCAGGTTGACGGGATTTTTTTATCGTGTTTGTGGGCGCGATAGGGCTCGAACCTACGAACCTCACGGATGTGAACCGTGCGCTCTAACCAACTGAGCTACGCGCCCAAAACAGGACGTCATTATAGCAATTCCCCCGGGCTGTGTCAATCAAGAGCGATTTGAGCGAATAACAAGTTAGTTACCCTGAGCCTCGTGGTCTTTGGGCATAAGTAGAAGGGCTAAAAGACCCAACGGCATGGCCAGTGCAGCCACCATGAAAGTAAAAGGCATACCCTTTAGGTCGGCAATTCGCCCAGCCAGGAGCGCTCCCAGAGACTGAATGATGAAGTTCAAGGACATGAAAATGCCATTCGCGAAGGAGCGATCCTCCGGGAAAAACTTCATAATTGTGGACATCATAACGGGCAGCAAGGAGAGCCCAAATAAGCCACTGAGAATGAGCAAAGGTATTTTCACCCAACCCTGGGCATTCAAGAATAGAAGCATAAATATGGGTGTGAGCACGATGGCAACCGAGAGAATCTTGCGCCGACCCACCTTGTCGCTGAGGGTGCCGGCGATATACGCGCCAACCACACCAGCTGCCCCCGCAACGGCCATTCCAGCACCGGCAATGGTTAAACTGGCACCTTGAGATTGCAGGAAAGTGGGCAGAAAAATGCCCAACATCACGCCTGCCAATGCCCGCGTGATTAAGAGCAAAACGATGGGCAACATCACTTGTTTCATGTTGGCCATAAAAACCGGGCGGTTAATTTTTAGATTTTTACTGGTGCAACGGGTGTCTACATCGCGAGTGGCATAGGCTAAAAAGAGACTTACCAGCACCCCGCCGATGCCCAAAAGTGGCAAACGGGTAAAACCGATCAGGCCGACCATGCTGGTTGCCAGCAAAGGCCCAACGGAATAACCCAATTCACCGCCAATCATCCAAAAACTCATGCCTTTGCCAATACTCTTTCCAGAGAAGTAGCTGGCAACGCCCGGACCAACCGAATGCAAACCAGCTGCCCCAAGCCCGGCTATCAGTAGAAAGAGAAAAAGGAGGTTAAAAGATGGAATAATGCCCAGATTCGTCATCACCAGGGCAGTAATGGCCGGCGCGACGACAATCATCCAGCGCAGGTTTTTACGATCCGCGGTGTAACCAAAAATCGGCTGTAATACAGAGGGGATTGTGAGCGCCATGCTGAGGGCGCCGGCCATCGTATTAGTCATCGTGAATTTCTCGATGAGTACTGGCAAAAGAGCACCCAACCAGCTGGAATAAGTGTCATGCAGGCCGTGGGCGAAAGCAATCAGTGTGACCCCTTTGCTGTCAAACTGGTCGCTGGAATTAACTTGTCCCGCGTGGGATTCTGTAGTTTCCAGAACCACATCAGAGATTAATTCAGAATCTTGTTCCATGGCTGCCATATAAGCGCTAATTGTACTTGGCAGCACGCTCAAGAACAAAAAACTGCCCTATTTCCAACTACTTTTTTAAAGGAATTGGCTTGGAGACAAGAAAAGTTAAGGAAGCTCGCGCATTCAGTAGAGAATCTATGGCAAATCTTACGCAACTCAATGATAATTGCCTCGCGAGGTGAAACATGTATGACACAAAATTTACTGACAACAACAAAAATCGGGATCCACTGAAGGGAATAAAAATGCCGACCGTTAAAAGAAAGTTCTGGGGAACGCTAGTCATCATCCTGGCAGCCATTATTTTGGTTGCTAATGCCATCCACACCATCCCAGCCGGTTACGTCGGTTTGGTCACGCGCTGGGGCGCTGCCCAAAGAGTGGCTTATCCTGGCTTGGGTGTGCATGCCCCATTTGCTGAGAGTATTGTTCTGATGAGTGTACGCACCCAGAAAGATCAGGTTGAAGCTACAGCCATGTCCAAGGACATGCAGCTTGCAACCTCATCGGTAGCCATCAACTACCATCTGGATGGTACCCAGGCGATTTCTGTTTACCAAAATATTGGTCCGGATTATGCCAACGTGATAATTGCCCCCGCGGTTCAAAACACGTTCAAGGCCACTACTGCCCAGTTTTCTGCTGAGGAATTGATTACCCGCCGAGAGATTGTGCGCGTGCAAGCCGAAAATGCCCTCAAGGAAGAATTGGCCAAAAACCACATAATCGTGGAGAATTTCAACATTGTCAACTTTGACTTCTCACCGGAATATCAGGCTGCCATTGAGCAAAAACAGGTTGCCCAGCAGCAGGTGGAGACTGCCAAGCAGCGTCTGTTCCAGGCCGAGATTGATGCCCAGGCCGAAGTTGCGCGTGCGCAGGGTCAGGCTGACGCTCAAAAAGCTTTGAAAGATACCGGCGCGCTAACGAAAGAGTATTTGAATTACCTCTTTCTGACCAAGTGGAATGGCATTCTGCCCCAGGTGATGACCAGCGGCACCGATACCATGATTGACGTTTCCAAGTTTATGGATTCAGGTACGACCAACTAAGCTTTGAGAATACGCAAAAGACCGGAGGTTAATCACCTCCGATCTTTTTGTGTTTCTATTTTATTGTGTTAGCTTGCCTGTAAGCGTAATGCTGCGTTAATATCAGCTACGGTCAGTGGTTTATTGGTTTCGGATCTGAATACAATACCTGTATTCACCGCTGTCTTTACTTCGTCCGCCAGGCTTACATCGCCCAGCAGGCTGGCCCCGATCAATTTGCCATCGCGCAAAACAAACCCAGTGAAGTCTTCGCCGCTGGCATCGGACACAAGCACATCCCCCGCTTCTGTTGGGGCAATTTGGCCAATGCTGAAGAGGTCAATCCCCAACACCTTAAGTTTTGCTGAAGGCGGCAAATCGGGGAATATGTCATTTTGGCCAGCAGCATTATGACCAGCAACTGCTCCCTGCGTTTTAGCCGGCATCCAGAGGCCATACAGTTTGCCATTCCATTCGCTAATATCCCCTGCGGCATAGATATCAGGTTCGGATGTGCGCATTTGAGAGTCTACAATCACACCCTTATTAACTTTTAGTCCGGCAGCTTTTGCCAGTTCGGTATCCGCGGCAACTCCGGTAGTGATGAGCACCAGGTCTGCAGGCAGTTCACTGCCATCTTCAAAGGCAACCGCACGCACTTTTTCGTCGCCGCGCATTTCCTTCACTTTACCGCCTGTGACTACTTTGATTCCCATTCTCAGGATCAACTTTTCCAGCTGTTTGCCGCCATCTTTGGGTAATTGGCGGGGAAGCAGCCAGTCAAAAGTTTCAATTACAGTTACATCCGCGCCTCTTTTAGCCAATGCGCCAGCATTTTCCAGGCCCAATAGGCCTCCGCCGATACAAACGATGTGCATCTCGGGCAGGCAACAATATAGGATGTTATCCGCGTCATTGTGCGTTCTGACGCTCCAGACACCTTTCAGGTCTCTTCCAGGGAAAGGTGGCATAAAGGGTTGAGCACCATTGGCAAGAATTAGTTTGTCATATCTGAGCGTGCCATCTCTTACCAGGGAAATTTCCTTTTTTGCTGGGTTAATCGATTCAACTGCTGTGTTAAGCATCAGCTCAACTGATTGTTTTTTGTACCATTCATCCGGATGAAGCGGCAGAGCCGATACGTTGATATCACCCGCCAGATACCGGGTCAGGTTCATGCGATAGTAAGGTAATTCCGCTTCCTTACAGATTAATGTGATCCTACCAGCCTTATCTACCTCGCGAATGGCTTCAGCGGCGCTTACCCCTGCAATTCCACCGCCGATGATAATGTAAGTACTAATGTCTTTACTGATTTCTTTGGACATAGTTCCTCGATTCAGATTGCTTTGCTGTTAACGCGATTTTAACCATAATAGAATGTCAAATCAATCACGTGTACAGTGAAGATGAATACTTTATGCTCTGTAGAGAATTAATCAGTTGGGTGTACAGAGTGACGCTAACGCGGAATTTGTCTATGCTATAATCCAACGCGGCGGGGGAAGGTCAAATTGACCCGTCAACGAGGAAAAATGTTCAAAAAAATATCCCAACTGTTTGGTTCGGACCCACATAAAAGAAAAATCAATGAGTTCGCGGCCATCGCGGACCAGATTAATGGGCTTGAGCCAAATTTTGAAAAATTAAGCGACGAGCAACTAAAAGCCAAGACGACTGAATTCAGGTCCCGTTTGGCCCAAGGCGAGACCATGGATCAGATTCTGCCAGAAGCATTTGCCACTGTACGCGAAGCCAGCAAACGTGTACTAGGCCAGCGGCATTACGACACCCAGATTATCTGTGGTATCAACCTGCATAAAGGCGCCATCTCGGAATTGCGCACAGGTGAAGGCAAAACACTTTCCTCCACCCTGCCGTTATATCTGAATGCCCTTGAAGGCAAAGGGGCACACCTGGTGACGGTCAACGATTATCTCGCCCGCCGCGACGCGCGCTGGATGGGTGCCGTCTATCACTTCTTAGGGCTTTCAGTGGGTGTGCTGCAAGGCGCGCGTGATACCAGCGGTCAAACCCTGGCTTTTGTCTTCGACCCGGATGAGCGCAACCTCAAAGAAGAAAATGATCTGCTGCGCCCTTGCCATCGCCGGGACTCCTATGCTGCGGATATCACCTACGGTACCAACAGCGAATTTGGCTTTGACTACCTGCGCGATAACATCACCATGCGCTGGGATGACCGTGTGCAGCGTGGCCATCACTTCGCCATCATCGATGAAGTAGATAATATTCTTATTGATGAGGCTCGAACCCCGCTCATTATTTCCGGCCAATCTCACGAAGATAGCGGTAATTATGTGCGCATGGCCCAGATTGCCAAAGCACTGAACCCCGAAGATTATGAAGTTGAAGAAAAAGAACGTGCCATTTCCCTGACCACGCTGGGTGTGGCTCATGTTGAAGACCTTTTGGGTGAGCCGCTTTCTGACCCTGACCGTCCCGAGGATGTGACCCCTGAGCAAGCCCGCTTGTTCGGTTTCCTCGAGCAAGCGCTGAGAGCCCAGTACCTCTTCTTCCGCAACAAGGATTACATTGTTCAAGGTGGGGAAGTAGTCATTGTGGATGAATTTACAGGCCGCATGATGCCTGGCAGGCGCTGGTCTGATGGCTTGCATCAGGCTGTGGAAGCCAAAGAAGGCGTTAAGGTTCAACCAGAAAACGTCACGGAAGCCACCATCACCATTCAGAACTACTTCCGCATGTACGAAAAATTAGCGGGTATGACCGGTACCGCAGAAACTGAACAGGAAGAATTCTTCCGCATCTACAAGTTGGATGTCTTGCCCATCCCCACCAACCTGGAGTACCGGGCTATGCGGGCTGAGTCAGGCCTGGCTTCTGCTGAAGAAAAGGACCCCGAAGGTTATCGATATACCTACTATTACAACTCCGCCGATGCCACCAAAAAACCAATTTACTATAAACGCAAGGACTACCCGGATGTAATTTACCGCAATGGTGAAGGCAAACTGCGCGCCATCGTGCGGGAGATTGCTGAATTTTATGCCATTGGCAGACCGCAATTAGTGGGTACAACCTCAGTTGAGAACTCGGAGAAACTCTCCGGGCGGTTAAATGCCGAAGGTGTGCGCAGATTGATGCAGACCCTCCTTCTCCGCCAGGCCTGGCTGCGTTCAAAAGGAAAAGACGAGGAAGATTATTCCGCTGCGCCAGAACTGGATATGCTCAAACAACCGCTGGAAGATCTCCGCGTTCCCGAGATGCGGCGCTTAGGCACACAACTTGGGCTTACCAGCCTGGATCCTGGTGATGAGAGCAATAAGAACATGCTCTTAACTGCGCTCAACCTGGAAGCTTCTGATTGGGAACGGCTAAAGCCGATTTTTGAAGGCGGCATTCCCCATAAAGTGCTGAATGCCAGAAAGCATACCGAAGAAAGTTTGATTATCGCGGGTGCTGGTGCGTTTGGGGCGGTAACCATCGCCACTAACATGGCCGGCCGCGGTGTAGATATCAAGCTTGGTGGCGAAATACCGGAGGACAAACTTTCGAGGCTCAATCAGAGTATTGCTGCCCATAGTGAGGCAGATCCTTACAACATGACCATGCAACAGCGCCTTGAGACAGTCAGGGCCTTGCCGCAAGATTTGGACGAAGAAGAGCAGACATCCGTGGATGGCTTTTTGGCTTACATGCAAAACATGGACCGAGTGCGCGCCTTGGGCGGCCTGCATGTAATCGGTTCAGAGCGGCATGAGGCACGGCGTATTGATAACCAGCTGCGCGGACGGGCGGCCCGTCAGGGCGACCCAGGTTCTTCACGCTTCTACCTGGCTTTGGATGATGACCTGATGCGCTTATTTGGCGGCTCCAACATGGAAGGCCTGCTGAGCCGCTTTAAGATTGACGAAAATGTTCCGATTGAACTCGGCATGATTGGCAAAATGGTTGAACAGTCGCAAACCCGGGTGGAAGGCGCCAACTTTGACGTCCGCAAGCACCTGTTGGAATACGATGACGTGCTCAACTCCCAACGCAACCGCATTTATTTACAGCGGGATAAGATCTTTATGAAGGACGACCTTCACGAAGACGTTAACCAGATGCTCGAAACTGAACTCAAAGCCCGGGTAACGAACGCCTTCGAGAATAAGGAAGACCTCTGGAAGTTGTTGGCCTATCTGGAAGATCTTCAACCTGCAATTTCAACCCCATGGGTTGAGTATCCGTCCTTTGCTCAAAGTCTGGCAATGGATGTATTGGGAACTCCGAGCTCCAGTGAAGCTTTGAAAGAAAAATTGTTGCAGATGAGCCGAGAGGCTGTGGACGCGGAAAACACTTATCTTGAAGGCAGCGTCGCTGAGTTATTGGATAAAGGCGACCAAACCCTCAAAACCCAAATGGCCGAACGGGGCGACTCGTTGGATGCCTACCTTGAAACTTTTGATCCTGAACAACCCCATGACCTGGCAGCAGAGCTGACAGTGATTGTACAGACACCTGTGCGCTTAAGC
>DATIUL010000157.1:0-2237 GCA_035466865.1 Anaerolineaceae bacterium
GCTTTCATGGGTACGGTAGCCACATATGGCCGCGGCCAGGGCGTCGTCACCACCACCGGCATGAAAACCCAACTGGGCCTGATTGCCAAGATGCTCCAAAGTGTAGAAGAAGAGCAAACCCCATTGCAGAAACGCCTGGAACAACTCGGGAAAACCCTGGCAATTGGTGCTTTGCTGGTTTGTGGTCTGGTCTTTATTATTGGTGCCATCCGCATCATCTCTGCTTTTGGCGGCATCCATCTTGAAAATCCCGAAGTCCAAAAGGGCCTCGTTGGCGTCTTTATGATTGCTGTTTCCCTGGCCATTGCCGCAGTTCCTGAAGGCCTGCCGGCTGTCGTCACCATTAGTTTAGCAGGTGGTATGCGCGAGATGGTCAGCCGCCACGCGCTCATTCGCCGTTTAGCCTCGGTTGAAACCCTCGGTTCAGTCACCACCATCTGCACGGACAAGACTGGTACCCTTACCCAAAACCAAATGACCGTTACCCGTCTCTGGGTGAATGGGCGCAGCGTCAGCATCACAGGCACAGGCTATGAACCCAAAGGCGAATTCCTGTTCAATGACCAAAAAGTGGATCTCAAAGATTTGCCTGGCATTCGCACCGCCCTCTGGGTGGGCACACTCAACAACGATGCCCGCCTTGAACAAGTCGGCGAAAGTGAAGGAAACCCAAGCTATCGCATGATTGGCGACCCAACCGAAGGTTCCATCCTCGTTGCTGCGCGTAAAGCTGGCAGCCAGGATACGGACCTCTGGGACTCCTACCCCCGGGAACAGGAAATCCCCTTCGATTCCGAGCGCAAGCGCATGGTCACCGTGCACAGCGTTAAGAACTCCTTGGAAGCGGACTTATCCCCTTATGGCAATGGTGAAAAACCCAAGGGCTACGTGATGGCCGTCAAAGGTGCTCCGGATATCATACTTAACCTCTGTGCTCACGAGCTTCAAATCGATAACAGCATCGAACCCCTGACAGACTCCCTGCGTCGCGAGATTCTTTCAGCCAACGATGAAATGTCCAGCAAAGCCCTGCGCGTACTGGCAGTGGCATATCGCCTTGTGGATATTGAGCCCAATAACACGAACTTGGCGGAGCTGGAAAAAGACCTCATTTTTGTTGGTCTGATCGGTATGATCGATCCGTCCCGCCCAGAAGTTAAACCTGCCATGGCCGAAGCCCGTACTGCTGGCATTCGCTCTGTAATGATTACTGGGGACTACCCCAACACCGCCAAGGCCATCGCTGAAGATATTGGCCTTATCCAGTCAGGGCATAAAGTGCTCACTGGTCGAGATTTGGACAAGTTTACCGATGAAGAAATGCGCGAGGCGGTCAAGGTTACGGATGTCTATGCCCGGGTAAGCCCAGAACACAAAATGCGCATTGTGAACGCTATGCGCGATAACGGCGAAGTGGTTGCCATGACTGGCGATGGCGTCAATGACGCGCCTGCCATCAAACTGGCGGATATTGGCGTGGCCATGGGCATCACGGGTACGGATGTTGCTAAAGAAACTGCCGACATGGTGCTGACAGACGATAATTACGCCTCCATCGTCAATGCCGTCGAACAAGGCCGCGTTATCTACTCTAACATTCGTAAATTCGTTTACTACCTGGTCTCCTGTAATATTGGCGAGATTATGATCATCTTCCTGGCCACCCTATTTGGTTGGACAGCCCCGCTGACTGCCATCCAATTGCTTTGGTTAAACCTGATTTCTGATGGCGCCCCTGCTTTAGCGCTGGGTGTTGAAAAAGGCGACCCGGATATCATGCAGCAACCCCCCCGGCCGCCCTCTGAACCAATTATCAACAAGTTCATGCGCAATGGCATCATCGTTCAAACAATTGCCATTACAGTCTCGGTTTTAGGAGCATATTTTATTGGTAGATACCAGGGAAATATTCAGGGTGGACAAGAATTAGCCATACAGGAAGCTGAGACCTTTGCCTTCGTCACCCTCTCTTTCAGTGAACTTCTAAGGGCTTTCACAGCCCGCTCAGAGTACTACCCGCTCGCTAAAATTGGCATCTTCAGCAACCCCAAGATGAACCTGGCTGTGCTCTCCTCGATGATACTGGTTCTGGTTACCATCTATGTTCCCCCACTGCAAAAGGTCTTCAATACCATGACCCTTACCCCAGCCCACTGGCTGGAAATCCTGCCATTCATCTTTATACCTGCCATCACCGCTGAAATCATGAAGTCAATAACTTACAAAAAGCAGTTGAA
>DATIUL010000158.1:0-3036 GCA_035466865.1 Anaerolineaceae bacterium
TCCCACGGGTGTAGACACTGCTGAGGTGATTGGCTTTCTTGGCCCAATCCCAGAGTCCCAGTTGGATTACTATACTGGACTTGGTTTTGTCTCTGGGCGCGATAAAGTGGGTTATGCGGGTTTGGAGCAGTCCATGCAGGATGTCCTGGGGGGGGTCAACGGCACCCGGCTGGTAGAGGTGAATGTTGGCGGCCAGGTGATGAGAAACCTGGAAGAGCCTGTGGATCCAGTCAACGGCGGACACATATACACAACCATCGATTACCGATTACAGGCTATCACCCGCCAGGCCATGATAGACCAGTTTAGCTACTATAACAGCCTGATTGGAAAAGTACTTAGCGATAGTGGTGTGACCATTGTAATGAAGGTAAAAACCGGTGAAATTCTTGCCATGGTTAATTACCCCAGCTTTGAAAATAACCGAATGAGTCGTTTCATTCCTGCCTATTACTATGATCAACTCAGTTCAGACCAGGCAAAGCCCCTATTAAACAAGGCCATCAGTTCTGAAGTTCCACCAGGTTCAGTTTATAAGCTTGTTTCCGCACTCGGCATCCTGAACGAAAAAGTAATTGATGAATGGAAACACGTTGAAGATCCGGGAACCATTACTTTGCTTGAAAAGTACTACCCAAATGACCCTGGTTCTCCACGCACCTTTAAGTGCTGGCAGACTGAAGGTCATGGTGCTGTAGATTTTTTACGGGCTATCGCCTGGTCTTGCAATGTGTATTGGTACAAGGTGGGGGGTGGATTTGAGAATGAAGTTCCAGGTGACGGTTTGGGAATTTGGCGCATGTCTGAGTATGCAAAGGCTTTGGGGTATGGGGATGTTACTGGAGTTGAATTACCGGGAGAAGTGGATGGGTTAAACCCAAACCCGACTTGGAAACGCCTAAACATCGGGGAAAACTGGGCAACAGGCGATACCTATCTGGCAGCTGTTGGACAAGGTTATGTACTCGCAACCCCAATGCAGGTTATCAACTCCATTTCGACCATCGCAAACGATGGCAAACGCATGCAACCGACCATTATCTACAAGATTATGGACGACCAGGGAAACGTTGTTAAATCGCTTGAACCTAAGATGGTCGTGGATATTACTAAGACCCCTTTGATTCATGAATACAATGGCAATATTCAGCTTGAGACCATGAAAACAGTTGAACCCTGGATTCTTGCAGAAGCTCGCAAGGGCATGGAACTGGTTACAAAGACATTTGATCCCGAAAGCGGTACAGCAGCGCTGCAATTTGAAGATGTTGCATATTCTGTAGCGGGTAAAACTGGTACGGCCGAGTATTGTGATGATTTCGCACTTCAAAACAAGTTATGCGGTGTGACAATGGGTTATTGGCCCGCGCATGGTTGGTTTGTGGGGTATGCCCCTGCGGAAGACCCAGAAGTGATCGTCCTCAATTTTTCATATAACGGCACGGAAGGTTCGCGCTTTTCTGCTCCAATCGTCCGCCGGGTTTTGGATGCCTATTTCGAACTTAAAAGCATTGATGAGGGAACGGCTGATCAGGGGGAAGGACCTGATACTACTAACCAGTAAGGTATTATGCTAAAAAGAGACATCTGGAGAAGATTTGATTTTTTGCTCTTTACGGCAGTGTTACTCCTCTGCATTTTTGGGGTAGCTTTGGTTAGTTCTGCCATCGCCGGCAATATTGCCCTGGTTGATCATGCCAAAAGGCAGGCCGTTTTTGCTGCGATCGGGCTGGTAGTACTTTTCATAGTTTCCATGATGGACTATCACTATTGGCAGTCGTTAGGTCGATTTTTGTACGCGGGAACTTTTGTCCTTTTGATTCTAACCTTCATAACCGGGCAGGTGAGCTTTGGGGCTGCCCGTTGGCTTAGTGTCGGGCTTGTGAACGTGCAGCCTGCTGAGCTTTCCAAGATTGCTTTAATCCTAAGCCTCAGCTATTACCTTTCACGAAACGTCGAGAAAATTAATAATATCTGGGTGCTTGGCCGCAGTTTTATTATCGCCATGGGATTGATTATCTGGATATTTTTGCAACCCAACTTAAGCAACACAATGGTGCTTTTGGTTATCTGGGCTTTAATGGTCTGGATTAGTGGCCTTAAATCGAAATATATTCTCATATTCCTGCTTATTCTGATCGTTTTCTTGGGGGTTTCGATCGCCACAGACTTTCCCTATCTGGCGGACTACCAGAAAGCTCGCGTGGAAACGTTTTTACGACCAGACCCTGAGGCACGCTATGGAGATACTTACAACGTGGATCAGGCGGAAATCAGCATTGGATCTGGAGGTTGGTTAGGACAGGGTTATGGCCAAGGCTCGCAGGTGCAATTGCGTTTCCTGAAAATTCGGGTAAGTGATTTCATCTTCTCCGTGCTGGGAAACGAATTTGGTTTTGTGGGCACCACCATTGTGATGCTGCTGATTCTATTTGTCATAATCAGGTGCTTCATGGTGGCCCAGCAAGCTCCGGATGCCTATGGAGCGTTGCTCTGCTATGGCTTTGGAGTTCTGATGGCCTTCCAGACCATGGTAAATGTTGGGGTGAACCTGCGGGTTCTACCCGTCACTGGTTTGACCTTACCATTTATAAGTTATGGCGGCTCGTCTATCGTTTCGATGCTGCTGGGTATAGGTCTGGTGCAAAGTGTACGGATGCGCAGCGAGGAAAACAAGGAGAAGCTGCGGGCTTAGCCCTTGAAACTCTCCTCATTAATGGTAAAATACCGTTCTTATTCAGTGGGGGCTCGTCTAATGGCAGGACAGCAGACTCTGAATCTGTATGTAGAGGTTCGACTCCTTTGCCCCCAGCCTCAAAGAACACTCCTTCGGGAGTGTTTTGCTTTACTGGGGCTTTATAATTAACCCATGACAGAATTAACGCCTAAGAATGGAAAGCTATTCAAAGAACATTTGTTTCCACGCTCACTTGGATTGATAGTTTTCCTGGGCGGGATGGGCACAATGATGCTGGAGTTTGCTGCTTCCCGGCTTCTGGGGAATGTTTTTGGCACCAGCAACCTGGTTTGGGCAGT
>DATIUL010000159.1:0-2759 GCA_035466865.1 Anaerolineaceae bacterium
AGTAACTTCGAACCCCCTGGCGCCGGCAAATGGCATGCATATGTGTGTCAAAGGACGCTTTGGTTATTCCTATATCCATCATCCTGATCGGTTGACCAAACCAATGGTACGGGAATATCTTCTGGAGGGCAGCCCGAAACCTAAAGGGGACGATTTGGGCCCATGGGTTGCCACCAACTGGGATACCGCGCTAGACCTTGCCGCCCGTAAATTGGCATTCGCGCGCGATACTTACGGCCCTGATAGTGTGGGTGTGCTGTCTTCAGCAAAATGCACCAATGAAGAGAATTATTTAATGAACAAGTTTGCCCGACAGGTCATTGGCACAAACAATATTGACCATTGCGCGCGCCTGTGCCACGCCAGCACGGTGGCAGGGCTTGCTACAGCCCTCGGTTCCGGTGCGTTGACCAATCCAATGCAAGACGTTTACGATAACGCAAATTCCATCTTTGTAATCGGATCAAACACGACCGAACAGCATCCGGTTTTCGGTGCAAAAATGCGCCAGGCTGTCCTGCAACGCGGCGTCAAATTAGTAGTAGCGGATCCACGCAACATCGACCTGTGTGAATTTGATGTACTGCACCTGCAACATCAACCAGGTACAGACATCGCCCTGGTTAATGGGTTAATGTACATCATCTTTGAAAAGGGTTACGAAAACAAACAGTTCATTCAGGACCGCACAGAGAACCTCGATGCCTTCATGGAGAATCTCAAGCTCTACCCACCCGACAAAGTTTCCCAAATTACGGGCGTGCCCATTGAGCAACTTTACGAAGCAGTAGAAATCATTGTCAAGAATGCGCCAATGGCTGTTTTCTGGGCAATGGGCATCACCCAACACACGGTTGGGGTGCACAATGTGTTCGCCTTAGCGGATCTACAGATGGTACTGGGCAATTTCGGCATCCCGGGCGGCGGAGTAAACCCCCTGCGCGGGCAAAACAACGTTCAAGGTGCCTGCGATATGGGTTGCCTGGTGAACGTCTATCCAGGGTATCAAGCAGTTGTCAATGAAGCCGCCCAACAGAAATTCGAAGCCGCTTGGGGTACAACACTCTCAAATAAAATTGGGAAAACAGTAACTGAGGTCATTCCCAACATACTCGAAGGCACAACCAAAGCTCTCTACATCCTTGGTGAAAACCCAATGATGACCGACCCCGATACCAACCACATCCGCCACTGCTTGGAAGAACTGGACTTCCTGGTACTTCAGGAAATCTTCCCCAGCGAGACTTCAGTTTACGCCGATATACTGCTGCCAGGTGTCACTTTCGCCGAAAAAACCGGCACCTTCACCAGCACAGAACGCCGGGTGCAGATGGTACATCAGGCAATCACCCCACGAGGTGACTCAAGGTTTGATTGGGCAATCATTGCTGATCTCGCCAAACGTGTGATTGGGCTTGGAGGAAGAGCAATCAACCCCGCGCCATTCTCAGGATGGGAATATGCCAGTTCGGCGGAGATTATGACAGAAGTAGCCGCTCTAACGCCCAGTTACGGTGGCATCTCCCATCAACGCCTGGATACAGGTGAAACGCTTTGCTGGCCTTGCCCCAACGCGGAACATCCTGGCACTCCAATTCTCCATGTTGGCAAATTCACGCGTGGTCTGGGTAACTTGATCCCGGCTGTGCATCTGGACCCATCTGAAATGCCAGATGATGAGTATCCTATCTTACTCACAACTGGGCGGGTACTTTACCACTGGCACAGCGGAGAGATGACCAGGCGCGTAAAGGAATTGATGGAAATTTACGGCGAAGCACTCTTGGAGATCTCAGCGGCGGATGCCAGGAAACTTGGTTTCACTGACACGGCTGGCAAAGTGAGGCTTACCTCAAGGCGGGGCAGTATTATTACCCAGGCATGGGTCACTGACCGGGTTCCTGAAGGCCTGATTTTTGGCAATTTCCACTTCCCTGAGGCTAACGTCAACTACCTGACTAAAGCCGCCCTCGATCCAATAGCGAAAATTCCCGAATATAAAGTGACCGCGGTGAAGATGGAAGCCATTCCCTGAGCCGGATAAAGAATTTACCAAAAGCTCTTTCATCAATTGAAAGAGCTTTTTTGTTGAAAACAATTCAAAAGAAGAGCTTACCCTTGCAAGTAAGCTCTTTGTGTAAGACTTAAGTTTATGACTCTTTGAAGGTACCTTCAACCACGTCGCCCTCATCGGGTCTACCGGCTTCAGGTTCACCCGGTTGCGTGTAATCTGCCCCTGGTTGGCCACCAGCTTGTGGGCCGGCAGCTTGCCCCTGTTGATAAGCAGCCTGACCAATTTCCTGCATAACCTGCTGCAGCGACTGGCTGGCCGCGTTGATGGCGGCTGCGTCGTTGCCGGCAAGCGAGTCTCGTACTGCTTTGATCTTGGCTTCAGCATCCGCTTTTTTGACGGAGTCAACTTTTTCACCGATGTCTTTGAGGGTCTTTTCACTTTGGTAAGCCAGGTTGTCAGCCGTGTTGCGGGCTTCGATAACCTGCTTGCGCTGCTCATCTTCAGATTTGTGTGACTCAGCTTCCTTAACCATACGCTCAACATCGTTTTTGTTCAGGTTGGTTGAGGCGGTAATGGTTACGCGTTGCTCCTTACCGGAGGCTTTATCCTTGGCGGCAACACTGATGATGCCATTGGCATCAATATCGAAGGTCACTTCCACCTGCGGAATGCCGCGGGGTGCCATCGGGATGCCGTCCAGGCGGAATTTGCCGAGGGTCATATTATCAGAAGCCATCGGGCGTTC
>DATIUL010000160.1:0-4958 GCA_035466865.1 Anaerolineaceae bacterium
CGGACGGGGCGTGCCCAAAATGCACGTAACGGATAATACCTTGTTTATCGATCAAGACCTGCGTGGGCACACGCCCCAGTTTAAAGAGGCCGGCCTGCTTGCCGTAGGTCTTTTGCACGCTAAAGCCCTGGTCTGGCAGGCCAACAAAGGGGATATTCTCGGTTTTCCACATCTCCTGAAAAGCCTCTGGGGGTTCGGGGGCAACAATCAAGACCATGGTATCGCTTTTAGCGTATTCATCTGAGGCATCGCGCAACTGCGCCATGTGCTTTTGGCAGAAATCTCAGGTGAAACCACGGTGCAAAACCACCAGAACATTCCGGCCAAGTTGCTCGCTCAAGCGGAATGGGCGGCCATCAGCAGTCATCAAGTCGATTTCGGGGGCTTTTGCGGACAATTCAACTCTGGACATACCCTAAATCTATAATAATCCGCGTAAAAATGCAAAATCCCGTCCATGCCTGCCGGTACGTTTTTAGGCAAGGCAGCAAGGTAAGAAAGGCATCGCCCCTAAGGGCAAGCATGATACACTTTTTACTATGAATCCAAAGACGCTTATTCTGCTGGAATATCACAAGGTGCTCGAGCGCTTGAAGGCTTTCACCAGCTTTTCATCCTCGACGGATTTAGCCACCGCCCTGCGCCCTACGGCCAACCTTGAGAAGGCGCTGGCGCTGCAGACTCTTACCCGCGAAGCCCGTTTGCTGCTGGATACTATTGGCAACATCAGCTTCGAAGGCGCGGTTGACCTGCGGCCCCTCACCGACCAGGCTTTACATTCCATGACGCTGGATGCCCAGACGTTCTTGGCAATCCGCAATACCCTGCAGCTTTCCCGCGATGCGAAACGCCAGATGGAAAACCACGGTGAAGATTGCCCCAACCTGGCCACCCTGACTGTTAGGCTTTCCGATGGCGGCGGGCTGATTGACCAGATCACGCGCACTATTTCAGATCGCGGGGAAGTGCTGGATTCCGCCTCCACAGCGCTCGGGCACATCCGCTCAGAAATGAAAGTGACCCATGCCCGGCTCTTTGAACGGCTGGAACGGTTTATTAATGACCCCCGTAGCGCGCGCATGCTGCAAGAAACCCTTATCACCACGCGCAACGGCCGGTATGTGCTGCCGCTAAGGTCTGAATTCAAAGGCCAGCTAAAGGGCCTGGTGCACGACCAGTCCTCTTCCGGGGCCACACTCTTCGTGGAGCCTATTGCGGTGGTGGAGTGGAATAACAAATTCAAAGAATTGGAACTGGCCGAACGCGATGAAGTTTTACGCGTTTTGCACGCCCTCACACTGCGCATTGCTGAGGATGTAGAAAATTTGAATGCCACTTCTGAGGCCATGGCTGAGCTTGATTTAGCCCTGGCTAAAGCCAAATACGCTGAAAAATTGCGCGCGGTTGAACCTGTGCTTTGTCCGTTCAACCCGAAACCCGCAGAGGGTCATCCTGGCAGCATCATCCAGCTAATCCGCGCGCGGCATCCGCTGCTGGACCAGAGCATCGCCGTCCCTATCAACGTGGAGCTGGATGCAGAAACATTCGCGGTCGTACTTACCGGCCCGAACACCGGCGGCAAAACCGTCTCACTCAAAACAGTCGGCCTGGCAGTACTGATGGCGCAATCTGGCCTGCAGATTCCCGCCCAGAGTGGCTCAAAATTGAGCCTCTTCAAGGATGTTTTCGCGGATATCGGCGATGAGCAATCCATCGAGCAATCCCTTTCCACTTTTTCTGGCCACATTACCCAATTGGTTAAAGTTCTGCGCCACGCGGACCACAGTTCCCTGGTTCTATTGGACGAGCTGGGGGCGGGCACTGACCCGCAGGAAGGTTCGGCGTTGGCTCGCGCGGTATTAAGCCACTTGATAGAAAACAAAATTACCTGCTTTGTGGCCACGCATTACCCGGAACTCAAGCTCTTCGCGCATACAACCCGGGGTGCCATCAATGCCAGCCTGGAGTTTGACTTGCAGACCCTAAAGCCCACTTACCGGTTGGTTATCGGCCTGCCGGGGCGTTCAAACGCGTTGGCGATTGCCGAAAAATTAGGCTTGGATTCACAAATTATCGACTCTGCCCGGCAGGAACTGGACCCCACCGAGCTGCATGCTGAAGATCTGCTGGATGAGATCCATCGCCAGCGCAACATGGCTGAAGCCAGCTACCAGGCCGCGGAGGCCGCCCGGCTTGAAGCAGAAACTATACGGAATAAAGTCAATGCCCGTCTGGAACAACTCGACCGCGAAAAAGCCAATCTGGCTGAGAAGGCCGAAGGCCGTGCCCAACGCGAATTGGATGCCCTGCGTGAAGAACTTGAAGACTTGCGCAAAGCAATGGCCAGAGTGCGCCAATCGGGTCAAAAGACTCCTCCTGAACAGGAAGCTTTGCGGGAGGTTCAGGATAAACTGGATGTCATCGAGGACCGGGAAGAGAAAAAAGCCCGCAAGGTTCGCAGGCAGGCCAAACCCAGGGGTGAAATGAGCCCGTTAAAAGTGGGCGAGAAAGTTTTAGTGCGCAAGCTGAATGTGGAAGGAACGGTTACCGCGCTTAGTGGTGACGAAATTGAGGTTCAGGCCGGGCCTTTGCGTCTGCGTCTGCGGCCAATGGAGATCGAGCGCAAACTTAAAGAGGAAACGCTGGAAAAGGCGGAACCAAAAGCACTGGAAACGCCTAAACTTTCTGGCAAAACCATCTTACCCGGTGTTGCATCGCCAGGTCTGGAACTGGACCTGCGTGGAGAACGCGCTGATGATGCCCTGGAAAAAGTACGCAATTACCTCGAGCAAGCCTGGTTGGCAGGTTTGTTATTTGGGCGCATTATCCACGGTAAGGGAACCGGAACTCTGAGGCAAATCATCCGGGATGAAGTCAAACGTTTCCCACAGGTGAAGCGCTGGGAAAGCGGCGGAGAAAAAGAAGGCGGCGAAGGTGTGACCGTTGTCTTTTTTGAGCACCATTAATTTTCTCTATTTTGTCTGATTTGTTAAATATTTAAAAGAAAAAGGATCGCCACTAATCCCCTTTGCATCACTGACGATCCTTTACGCGCTGCTTCCCTGCTACAGCGCCAAGTAATTTAGTTTAAAGTAACTAAAAGTATCTCTATTGTAAGGTTTGTAGAGATTGTGTCAAGGTTAATTCACTAAAAAGGTTCAAAAGGCACAAAGTTGGTTGCAAACTAAACTAATTTAGAAACATCCCTAAGTATAGTCGGGTATTACTGTAATGCCACAAAAATTGCTCATTATTGTGCTTCACAATTTGTAGGTTTCTACTGGTTAATATGGTCAATTCGATTGCGACACCCAGTGAGTCCAAATAAATCTCGTTCCAGCCATAAAAAAAGAGACCCTTTTGGGGGGTCTCTGTGCCGAAGGTGGGAATCGAACCCACATACCCGAGGGTACACGATTTTGAGTCGTGCGCGTCTGCCTATTCCGCCACTCCGGCGAGTGGAAAATAATCTTACCACAACGAGCCCCATGGTCAAGCGAATTCCTCGTCCGTGACTTCTACGAAAATTTGAGGATTATTGTATGCGAGGTTTTTTTATGTTCAGTTTTATGTCCTTATTAAGATCTCAAAAATTATTCTTATCTCCAAAGAATTTTGTCCGCATAAGATACCGAAAAAGTTGATTTACTCACCCTTTGTCAGGGCACTCAAGCGGTGCATTAGACTTTTGTTCTGTTTATACAATTGCTGGAACATCTGGTAGTAGGGCTCGTAAAGGCGGTGTTTCTCAGGATCGGCACGGATGGTGAAGGTACCTCGCCCTGATTTGGCGCAATCCTTTAAACTGTCATAGATACCTACCCCAACGCCGGCCATAAGAGCGTCCCCGTATGAGGCGCTGCTTTCTTGCTCTAAAATATCCATATCGACATTGGCAATATCGCTAACAATCTGCATCCAGGCACGGTTTTTAGTACCGCTGGCTGCGCCGATGATGCGGCGGATGTCTGCGCCTTCCTCGCGCATTACGTCAATCATATGGCGGATGCCAAAGGCAATGCCTTCCAACAGGGCACGGTAGATGTCGGCACGGGTGTGGCTAAGGGTCAGGCCAAACAGCATTCCTTTGGCCTCGGAGTCATAGATGGGTGTGCGTTCTCCCTCAAAATAAGGCAAGGCCAGTAATCCATGCGCACCTAGAGGGGAATCTTCCAGCAAACGCGCCATGGCCACATAAGCCAACTCGCCACCACTGGCTTGCGTAGCCATTTCCAAAGGGGCTAGCTGGTCGCGGAACCAGCGGATGATACTGCCAGCGGTTGAGGTACCCCCTTGCAGGGTATAGGCACTTGAATCCAACCAGGCGGTAGCCCACAACTTTTTGGAGGGCATTAGTTTGTCTGTCAAGAGGACGCAAAAACAACTGCTGCCAAACATGATCATCAGATCGCCTGGCTGACTGGCACCAGTGCTAACTACCTCGGCTCCTGCGTCAGAGGTGCCCACAATCACGGGCGTGCCAGCTACCAAGCCCGTTTCGCGGGCAGCTTGCGCCGTTAGCGGTCCCGCAATTTCACAGCTCCAGGTGGGAATGGGTAATTTTTCCAGCGGACCAACATATCGGGTTGTTTCAGTATGCCAGCAATGGTGGCGCAAATCGAGCATTGGGGTGAAATCGGCGGCCGTGAAAATATCGAGCGTCGCTTTGCCGGTCATGCGGTACACCAGGTAGGCCTGGCTGGTGAGGAAATAACGTGCCGTTTCATAAACCTGCGGCTCATGATTCTTGATCCACAATATTTTCGGCCCAGTCGACTGAGCGGAAAGCTGCATGCCGCTGACCTCAAAGATCTTTTCTTGGGTAAAGACACTCTCCAGTTCATCAATTTCCGCTTGCGCACGGGTATCAATGCCATATAAAATGGCTTTACGCAGTGGTTTACCGTCGGCGCTGATGGGGAGGGTGCAGGCCCCCAGCCCGCTGGTACCCACTGCCT
>DATIUL010000161.1:0-7807 GCA_035466865.1 Anaerolineaceae bacterium
ATACCATCCTGACGCATTGTCAAGGGCAGCTTTCCTAAGACCGTCCCAAGGAAACGCAGTCCCTTCCCATTCAAGAAAGGAGGCTGGAAGCGGGTGAATTTTAGAAAATTGGCCGTAAGCTTGTTCAAACTTGCCCGATCAGCAACCGTTACGGCATGTGAGCCTTTGACCGCCAGGGCTTTGAGGTGTTTGGAACCCATGACCGCGCCCAAGCCACTGCGGGCAGCCAGGCGACCCTGGTCGTTGACGATGCCGGCTATGAGGGAAAGCTTTTCCCCTCCCTGGCCAATACAAGCCACCTGTAACGGTTTGCCCTTATTGGTGGCCTGAATGAGGGTTTCCGTCTCACGAGCGTCTTTACCCCAGAGTTCTGTGGCATCGCGCAGTTCAGCGTGGTTGTGGTTCACATAGAGATAAACCGGTTTGGGGCTGATGCCACTGACAAAAATGCCATCATAACCAGCAGCTTTGATGGCTGGTGCCAGCGTACCCCCGCAGTTGGCGTCGCCCCAGGTGCCGGTGAGGGGCGATTTGCCAGCCACCATCCAACGCCCTGTCATCAGCGCCCCCGTGCCAGTTAATAGACCGGGCACAAACGCCAGTACATTATCAGGTCCCATGGCATCCGCGTTGGCGGGAATTCGCCGGTAGAGGTAATAAGCTGCCAGGCCAATGCCAGCCAGGTAATGTTCGTACACAGATTCAGGCACTGCTTCAACCTGGCAAGTGCCAGCTGTAAGGTCCACCCACAAAATTTTTCCTGATACGCCTTTAATCACGTTGCCTCTCAGTCGTATGCCTGGTCAAAAAGCCACTCTGCCGTTTTCAAGTCCAATTCGACCGGGTTCATTACAGCGGACCCATCATTGATGGCTGTGGCACAGATTTCATCCCTTTGGTCCCGGGAAACCCCGGCTTCTTTGAGTGTTCTCGGCAGACCACTCAGCTCGAAGAGGTCATTCTTGAGTTTTTCAACTTCCGCGATGGTTTTGGCAGCCCGTTCGGAGGCGGGGGTTCGAGCATACAACTCTGCCCCAGCCAGAGGCAAGAGTAGCTCCCCTATTTCCTTTTCGCGCTTGGGTTGGTTAAGCCTCAAACCCCAGGGGAGAAAAATGTTCATACAAATGCCGTGCGGAACCCGGGCTATCGCCCCGGTGGCATGCCCCATCGAGTGTACGCAGCCCACTTGAGCATTCGAAAAAGCGGTCCCGGCCATAGTGCTGGCATTGGCCAGTGCCAGCCTGGCATCTATATCAGATGGGTTGGCCGTTGCATGGCGTAGATAGGATCCAATTAGGGTAATTGCCTGCCAGGCATAAGCGTCGCTCATGGGATTCTTCTGGATGCTGATGTAAGCCTCCATGGCGTGCGATAGGGCATCAGCACCGGTGGCCGCTGTCAATTTTGGCGGCAGGGTGAGCGTCATGCGTGTGTCCAGAAAACTTGCCCGCGGCATCAACCATTCCGAGATAAAAAGCATTTTGACATGTTTTACAGGGTCGTGAATAACGGCCGCGCTGGTCGCCTCGGAGCCCGTACCAGCCGTGGTCGGCACTACATAAAAGGGTTTGAGGGGACCTTTCAAACTCTCTGCCCCCCTGAATTCATGAATATCCGTGGCATGATTGCTTACGAGGATATTGACACCTTTGCATGTATCAATAACGGAACCACCTCCGATGGCTATCAGGCTATCACAGGATTTTGCCATGTAAAGAGCGGCCAGTTCGTTGACGAGGCTGGTAGAGGAATCTGGAGGAGTTTGGTCAAAGAGCGCGCCAATGGTCACGGGGCTTTCGGCCAATGCATCCAGCAGTACCTTAAGCAATCCAACTTTGACCACCCCCGCGTCCGTAACGACCATCGGGCGGGAAGCGTCCGCCTCGGCTAAAGCCGCTGGCAGATTATCCAAAGCTGTATGACCCGAGATAATTTTTACAGGAAAAACGAATTCATAATGGTGTGGAATCATGTTTTCTCCTTAAATCCCTAACAATAAACCAAGCGTGTATGCTTTCAAGCGCAGAAGATGCTTGCGCCAGAAAGGAATGGGTGGAAGGGATTTCATCAGGTTTTTCGAGATGATGCTGGGGAAGAGATAGGCTTCAACGGTATCCAGAACGCGTACCACAGAGACAGTGTAGCTAAGGTCGCCCCTTGCGCTCATGGCGTGTTGGGCATAAGCTGCATCTGGTCCCAGTTGACCCGTGAGCATGCGAAAGCCAGAATGTACACTTTTTACCTGAATGGCCACATCCGCATCTTCGGGTCTGATTTTCTTCCCCATCGAAATCAAATGACCATTTCCTACGGATTTGACGCTCATCTGGCAGCCAGCTGGAGGTACCCCCAGGACCAATGTGAAGTTCTTGGGCCAGGCACGCACTTCATTTTGAATCAGTGGATCACTGTTGGAAAGGGATTGCATCGCGCGTCCAAGCGCAAAGAGCATCATTTTATTGACGACTACTTTGCCGAGAGCACGCACAGGTTTAATGTCAGGATAATTCTGAGCCTCCATAACCCCGTCCTTTGAGGCGCAGTTTAGTAAAAGATGCCTCAGTTTTTGATTATACTGCGCTGCCTTCGAATTTGGATTGTTGATCCCAACTAATCAAAAAACGACCCTCATGGGCAATAACTTCAACCGGGGTGCCATATAGTTGGGTAAGGGCAGCCGAGTTAATAATCTTTGCAGTTTGGCCATCAAAAAGGATTTGACCCCTTTGCATCATGATTGTGCGCTGCGAAAGTGCCAGGGCAAAATCAGGTTCGTGGGTTGTAAATATCAGATTGTGCCCTTCATGCACGAGCTCACGCAACAAATCCGTGAGGCGAGCTTTGTTCCCGAGGTCCAGATGCGAGGTCGGTTCATCGAGAAGAATCGTTTTGGATTGTTGAGCAAGTGCCCGGGCTATCAGCAGCATTTGTTTTTCGCCGCCGCTCATAGCCGTAATGTTGCGTTTTGCCAGGGCGGAAAGGCCCACCCTATCCAAAGCCTCAAAAGCAATGATTTGGTCAGCATTACTGGGCTGTTCCAGTGGTGCCAGGTAGGGTGCCCTGCCAAAAAGCACAAAATCCAAAGCACTGAATTCAAAGCTCACAGGTTCATTTTGCGGTACCAACGCCAATAACTGACCAAGTTCTCGTCGGGTATATTCTTTGAATGGCTTGCCGTTCAATTCCAGGTGGCCCTGATTTGGCTTTAGCCAGCCCAGGATGAGGTGCAGCAAGGTTGTCTTACCGCTGCCATTAGGTCCAAGAATGGCCAGGGATTGCCCTTCCTGGATAGTGAGCGATATACCGTTTAATACAGGTTTTCGTGAACCGGAGTAAGAAAAATGGATTTCCTGAAGGTTAAGGAGCTCTGACATACTAAACCTTAGCCCCTTGCTGACCACGCGCAAGTAAGATTAGAAAAACAATGGCACCAATTAACGAGGTCAGGATGCCCAAAGGCAGTTCACCCGGAAAGAGTGTGCGGGCGAGATCATCACAGACTAACGCGAATATCCCCCCAAGCAATGTGGCCCCTGGTAAGGCGTAGCGGGAGTCGGCGCCGAACAAACGCCGTGCTATCTGGGGCATGATTAACCCAATCCAGCCGACTATGCCAGCAACTGAAATAACCGCCGCGGTAACCATGACGGCCGCGACCAGGATCAACAGGCGTTCCCGCGCTGGGAATAGGCCCAGGGAAAAAGAACTCTGATCGTTAAGAGAAAGTAGATTCAAACGCCAGCGCATGAGCATGAGCAACATAAGCCCCAAGCCAACGGTGGGCAGGATGCTGAATAGTTTTTGCCAGGTAATCGACCACAAGCCGCCCAACATCCAGAATGTAATGTCAGGCAATTGGCTTAGCGGGTCCGCCACCAATTTTAGAATGCCTACTCCAGATGAAAAGAGGGCTGAGATAGCGATGCCGGCCATAATCAAGCGCAGCACCCACCCTCCAAAGCGTACCCGGCGGGCAACGAAATACGAAAAACCCATCCCGAGGAAGGCGCAAATAAATGCCGCAAGTTGTACTGACCAAAGGGCAGGAGAAATATAGATAATACTGAAAGCCGCCCCAAAGGCAGCACCCTGGGAAACACCCAGGAAACCCGGTTCAACCAGGGGATTCGCGAAAATGACCTGCAATACGCTCCCAGCTGCTGAAAGAGCCATACCCAGGAGCACCGCGGTGAAGATGCGTGGGAGACGCAGATTGGTTACCAGCCGGTAAGCCAATGTGTCTGTTTTTAGCAGGTTGGGATTCATAATGCCCGGCTGAGGGTAGCGGCCGATAAACACAGAGAGCCCAACCAAAATTAACAGCAGGACTCCCAAAGAGAGAATGACAGTTTTGGAAGTCCTGGAGTGTGTGATCATCAAAGAACCAGATTACTGGAAGTATGGCCTTAGCAGCGGTTTGATATTCTGCTCATAGGTCCTGGTGTCCATTTCATACAAATTGGAATAGAAATTCCGAGCGGCTTCATAGAAATCAAGCGACCAGATGACGTCGGGATGCAGTGAACGTGCGATCCAAAGCAAGCCCAAAACCCAGCGTGTATCCGGTTGATCGTAAGGGTAGATATCCCCAAGCATAGGCCGCAAGCGGGAGTTTTTTACCGCACGCAGCTCCTGCCATTGAGGATCGGCTTTAAGTGTGGCTACAGCCTCAAGAACGGGTGCGGTGTAGGATGTGACAAAGATGTAATCCGGGTCCCAGGCGGCAATCTGCTCAAGGCCGACCTTGGTCCAACCTTTCCCAAGCGGGGCATCTTTCCAAACGGGAATTCCTCCCGCGGTTTCTACAATCGCGGTTTGGATCCAGGAGGCTGGTGCCACGTTGAAGCTGACAGCACCATCCTGGGCACTGTAGTTTATCAAGAGCACAGTGGGCAGTTCTTCAGCCGGTTCATCCACGAAATACTTGCTGATATCGGCCACGTTTGTGCGGTAATATGCCCGAAGTTTAATTGCCCGGTCTTCCTCCTGGAAAAGTGTGCCCAGTGTTTCAAGATCACGATCGTACTGGGCATAAGTTTCCAGCTCCAGGAAAACAACCGGAATACCCAACTTGGCAAGCGATTCACCCAGGTCCTTATTGGTTGTTTTGAGGATGATGCAGTCTGGTTGCAGTGCGGCGATTTGTTCCGGTCCTGCGGACAGTTCAATTTCCTGTTTCTGGTCCAGATTCGGGTCGAGAATACTCAGGAAGTCTGCGCTTTTTTGTTGTTGGGCTGCGATACCGATAACGCGATCACGCACAGTGGGGAACATGTAAACCGCATCCGCCACCATGAAGACACCTTTGCCAACCAGGGCGATGCGTTCAGGGGTTTTCAGAAAACTTACTTCACGGCCAAGGGCATCAGTAATGACGATGGCTGGTTTTTCAGCAGGAGCTTCAATCGTAGGTTCAAGCGTCGCCTCAACTGCTGTGGTTTCACTTGCATTTGCAGGTTGTTCAGTTTTTTTCTCTTCGGGGTTAACGGCAGCCTGTGTGGGCTCAATTTCAGTTGATTTATCGCCATTGGCAGGGCTTGGGGCGATACTTGGTTCAACAGGTATTGCTGTTTGAGCGGGTAAATTAGCGCAAGCAGACATGAGGAAGGTGAGCAAAATGAGGCTGGTAATCAGTTTTTTCAAGACGGGCTCCTGTATTCAATAATTGAATAGCCCGATTTTACCACCTCCATTATAATTAGCAATAGGATTTGCTTATGCCAAGCGGAAGAGTGCCCTCACTGAGTTTCGAGTTCGTGATCCTGGCTTTGCTTGTACCAGGACCCAAACATGGTTACGACATCTACAAAGAAATGGAAGCCTGGACCGGGCTTGACGAAGTTTGGAAGCTTAAACAAAGTATGCTTTACGCAGAAATCAATAAGCTGGAGAAACTGGGATTTATTGCTTCCAGTCCTCCGGACCTGCAGTTTTCCCCTCCCAGGGTCAATCATGTAATTACATCAGAGGGCAGGATTGCGTTGGATGTCTGGTTAGCCACGCCTGTCGAAAGGCCACGGGAGATTCGCCCGGAATTCCTCACAAAATTACTGGTAGCAGCCAGGTTTGGCTGTGAGTGTACACAAAACCTTCTTGACCTCCAAAAAGCTAAAGTTCAGCAGTGGCTGAATGTTGAGAACTCTCAAACCACACCATCCAAAGCTCAGCAACCGGAATTGGGGATGATTTTAAGTTTTCGCGGCCATTGGTTAAGGCACGTCTCGGAATGGCTGGATGAGTGCCAGGCCATGGTGGACGAGGCAAAATAGCTTGTCTCTCCAAAACATAATTCGTTATTAATTAAAAACAGCGGCCGCAAGTTGCAGCCGCTGCTGTAAGCCCAGGATTACTCCATGTAAGCCTTCATCATTTCTCGCACCTGTTCGGCGCTTTCCATGTCCAGGGCTTTCAGAGCGACTTCCCGTGCTTTTTCCATCGTCCAATTACGGACTATTTCCTTGGCATCCGGGATGGCGTTTGGGTTCATGGAGAGTTCATGCAGGCCTAAACCAATCAGGATGGGAATGGCCATCGGGTCCCCACCCAACTCGCCGCAGATACCCGCCCATTTACCATGGGTGTTGGCAGCTTCGGCCACTTTGGCGATCAGACGCAGGACCGCTGGCTCCAAACCGTCGCTGATGTAGCTAAGCGTAGTCTGATTGCGGTCGGCTGCCTGGGTATATTGGGTGAGGTCGTTGGTGCCAATCGAGAAGAAATCCACCTCCGATGCCAATTTGTCCGCCATTATTGCTGCCCCAGGCACTTCAATCATGATGCCAACTTCCAGGTGAGCTGGGGGTGGAAAACCTTCAAGCGTCAGTTCGTCCATGTACTGACGAAAGAGTTTTTTTGCCGCCCGTACTTCGACAATACTGGTAACCATCGGGAACATAACAAAGAGGTTACGCGCGCTGCCAGCCTTCAGCAAAGCCTTAACCTGGGGTTTAAAAAGAACTTCATCATGTAAAAGGCAGAGGCGCAGGCCTCGCACACCGAGGAATGGGTTCATTTCCGCAGCTTGTGGGACGGCTTGCAGGGGCTTATCACCGCCTACATCCAAAGTGCGGAAGACAAGCGGATATTCCTGACCCATAATGTCCATGATTTCCGCATACGTGGATGCCTGATGAGTTTCATCAGGCAGATCCGGTTTATCCAGGAAGAGGAATTCAGTGCGCATTAAGCCTACCCCTTGGGCGTGCATGGCGGCCGCTTTGTGGGCATCGGTAGCATTGCCAAGGTTGGCAGCAATTTGAACCGCGTGGCCGTCTTGTGTTTGCACCGGCAGAGAGGAGCGTTCAAGCAAAATCTCCTCCAGTTTTTTTCGTTTTTCGAGTTCTTCTTGATAGCCAAGCAAGTACTCGGGGGTTGGGCTGGCAATAATTTCGCCTTTTTTTCCATCAAGGATCACGGTTGTGCCATTTTCAATCTCGTGAGCAACCGACGGGGCTTGTATAACGGCTGGAATGCCCATGGCTTTGGCAAGAATGGCGGCATGGGAAGTGATACTGCCCATCTCAATACATATTCCCAAAACAAATTCACGTGGAAAGGCTGCAGTATCTGATGGCATCAGGTCTTCTGCCACCACGATGGATGGCTTGGTAAGACTTGCCGACGTATATTCGTCTCCGCATAAAGTAATTATTATTTTCCGAACAACATCCGCGATATCAGCCGCTCGGGCAGCCAGGTATTCATCATCGAGAGCTTTGAGCATTTCGATAAAGGTGCCCGATGCTTCTGTAAGCGCGGCTTCAGCGTTCACCTTCTTTTCTTCAATCAAGGCTTTGGTGGCCTCAAG
>DATIUL010000162.1:0-5004 GCA_035466865.1 Anaerolineaceae bacterium
TGAGGGAATGGTCACTCCTGAACTGAAGGCTGAACTTGAAAAACTCTCAGCTGATCTTATTTCAGGCGCCATCAAACTGAAGTAATTAGATCATGAACCACAAAACGGGTTGGTCAAAAACCAACCCGTTTTTTTAATCCCGCTGTGGTAAGATTCAAAAAAAATAAACAGGTAGGGAACAGATGAATCCAATCCTTGAGCTGAAGGGAATCACCAAACAATTCCCAGGCGTATTGGCAAGTGATCATATAAATCTCACCTTGCAAAAGGGTGAAATTTTAGCTCTCCTGGGGGAAAACGGCGCAGGAAAGACCACATTGATGAATATCCTTTACGGGCTTTACCAGCCAGACGAGGGTGAAATAAAAATCAATGGCACTGTAACGCAGTGTGAATCCCCCAATGATGCCATCGCCAAAGGCATTGGCATGGTCCATCAGCACTTTATGTTAATTCCAGTCTTTACCGTGGCTGAAAACGTCATGCTTGGGGACGAAACGGTTAAGGCTCTTGGCTTCCTGGACAGAGCCGATGCAAGCAAAAAAATCACCGAACTTTCAAAAAAATACAACCTGGCCGTTGATCCTAACGATTACGTTAGCGACCTTCCAGTTGGTGTTCAGCAGCGTGTTGAAATCATCAAATTGCTCTACCGACAGGCTGAAATATTGATCTTTGACGAACCAACCGCCGTTCTGACCCCACAGGAAGCTGATGAGCTCTTCGATATTATGCGCTCTCTCAAAGCTCAGGGGAAATCCATTATTTTTATTACCCACAAACTGCGCGAAGTTTTGGCTATCGCGGACCGCATCATGGTCATTCGCCGTGGCAAAGTTACCGGTGAAGCTCTTCCCGCTGATGCTGACCAGGAAAAATTGGCAGAAATGATGGTGGGGCGCGAAGTGAACCTGGTGGTTGAAAAAGCCGATAAAGTTCCAGGTGATGTTGTACTATCGGTTGAAAATCTAACAGCCGTAGATAAAGCATTGAACGTTATGGTGGATGAGGTCTCTCTGACGGTTCGCGAAGGTGAAATTTTGGGAATTGCCGGGGTACAGGGCAATGGCCAGACAGAACTTTGCGAAGCCGTTACCGGCATGAAAAAACCAACTGGTGGCCGAATTACACTTCTGGGGCAGGATATCAGCAAAGCCAACCCTCGTTTTATTACCGAATTAGGCAGCGCGCACATCCCGGAAGACAGGCAGAAAGACGGCTTGGTGCTGCCGTTCCCTGTTGCCGAGAACCTTGTACTCTGTTCTTATTACCAGCCGCCGTTCTCAAAAGGCAAACTTCTCGATTACCCAGCCATCCTAGCAAATGCTGACAAATTGGTTAAGGATTTTGACATTCGTACACCCGGCTCCTTAACCCCTGTTGGCACGCTTTCTGGCGGCAACCAGCAAAAAGTAATTATCGCACGCGAACTCTCCCGCCCGATTAAGCTCTTGGTGGCGTCACAACCCACCCGTGGGCTGGATGTCGGTTCCATCGAGTATATCCATAAACGCATCGTCCAAAAACGCGACGAAGGCTGCGCGGTTCTGCTTATTTCACCGGAACTTGACGAGATCATGGAGCTTTCTGACCGTATAGCCGTGATGTTCCGTGGGAAAATAATTGCTGTCAAGGAATGCAAGGAAACGACCAAAGAACAAATAGGATTGCTCATGGCCGGCATCACGGATAAACAAGCAGCACCCACCCCCAACGGGAACACGCCTGCCTCCGAGAAGGAAGGAGCTTAACCCATGGCTGACGCAAAAAAAGATTTAGGAAAAGAAATAATCCACGATCTCAACCATGAGCCGACCGATGGAAAAACCCACAAACACGGTCTCTGGTCGAGCGTATCCATCCCAGTATTAGCTATCCTCACCGGCCTCATCCTGGGCGGTGTGCTTATCGCCATTACCACCCCTACCGTTTACCAGGCATTTAGCCAATCTTTCGGCAAAGGTATTGCAACCACCTTTGGAGAAATCGGCAGAGCTTACCAAGCCCTCTTTGAAGGCGCTATTGGCAACCCTGTCCGCATCATAGACGCTTTACGGGCAGGAGACGCCCGTGAAATCCGTATGGCCATCAACCCCTTTCTTGAAAGCCTGGTTCAGTCGACACCCTACATCTTTGCCGGTCTCGCTGTCGCTTTAGGCTTCAGAGCTGGTCTGTTCAATATCGGTGTTGAAGGCCAGCTTTTCATCGGCGCGGCTTGTGCAACTTATGTCGGCTATGCCGTCAAAGGCCTGCCGCCTTACATTCACATGCCGTTGGCATTCCTGGCCGGGGCTCTGGGAGGTGCCTTCTGGGGCTTCATCCCTGGCTTACTGAAAGCCAAAACTGGAGCCCATGAAGTGATTAACACCATCATGCTAAACTGGATAGCTTTCCGTTTGACTGAATGGTTGTTGACCGGCCCGATGACCCGCCCTAATGCAGGTGGCATGCCAATCAGCCCCCTCATCCAAAAAAGCGCGGAAATTCCCCAGTTTTTTGGATCGCCCATCCGTTTTCACCTGGGATTCTTTATTGCCCTCGTGATTGCCTGGCTGATCTGGTTCCTGCTCTTTAAAACAACCTGGGGCCTCGACTTGCGCACCGTTGGCACCAACCCGCGGGCTGCTAAATATGCTGGCCTAAGCACCGTCAGCACCACCATTATTGGCATGTCACTTTCCGGTGCCCTGGCTGGTATGGCCGGAGCGGTCCAGGTGCTGGCAGTCAACCGCTCGATGGCTATCGGCCTCTCATCCGGTTACGGTTTTGACAGCATCGCTCTGGCACTCATCGGTGGCAATCACCCACTGGGTGTTGTGCTGGCTTCAATCCTCTTTGGGACCCTTCGAAATGGTGCTACCCGCATGATGGTCACATCACAAATTCCGATCGACATTGTGGACGTCATCCAAGCGTTCATCCTTATGTTCGTGGCCGCGCCAGCTATCATCCGCTCACTCTACCGACTTAAAAAGAAAGGCCCGGAGGAAAACACCGTCTTCCTCAGCGGTTGGGGAGGTAAATCATGACCACTTCTTCACAGACGATTATCCATAAGCGAATTGCTGAAATTACACCAACCCGTAAACTGTTTATGGGTGTGATTGAAATTCTGATTGCCCTGCTAATTTTCTTTGTCTTCAGCCGCTCGATTTCGCCAGATACCATGACTAAATTTGTTATGACCCCAGGCGGCATCACATTGGGAACGATGGCAGATTGGGTCTTCAATTCCAGCCTCGGACTGTACATATTGGCCGGAATTACCCTCCTTATCGGCGGATATCAGCTGATTAAAGGTTTTGGTAAATTTACTAACCTGATGGTTGCAGTTGCTTTCTTCTGCCTCATCTTTGGCTTCCTTATCTGGCAGGCCAGCGGCAAATCCTTGAATTTGGGCGGTATGCTTTCAAGCGCGGTTCTGCTGGCTGTGCCGATTACCATGGCTGCATTCTCAGGCATTCTTGCTGAACGTGTAGGCGTGGTCAATATTGCCATTGAGGGTATGATGCTCATGTCCTGTATGGTTGCGGCTATTGTTGCCAGTGCCACGCAGAACCCCTGGTTTGGCCTGCTGGGCGGAATTATCTCAGCCGTTGTTCTTGCGCTCATTCATGCATTCCTTTCAATCAGATACAAGATTAACCAGGTTATTTCGGGTACAGTAATCAATATTTTCTCTGCCGGCCTTACTTCGTTTATTTCTCAACGTTTCCTGCAGAAGAATGAGTCCCTCAACACGCCACCCATGTTCACCCGGGTGCCGATCCCAGGTTTGGCAAATATTCCGATTTTGGGGCCGACCCTCTTCAACACCAACCTATTCGTTTACATCCTGTTTGCGTTGCTCATCATCCTGCAGGTTGCGCTTTTCCAAACCCGCTGGGGCTTGCGCCTGCGCTCCGTCGGCGAGCACCCCAAGGCTGCCGATACTTTGGGCATCAACGTTATCCGCACGCGTTACATGGGTGTTTTGCTCAGCGGCGCGGTGGCTGGCATTGCCGGGGCTTTCTTCACCCTGGGCTCCGTCGGGCGCTTTGATGAGGGTATGACCGCTGGTAAAGGCTTCATTGGTATCGCCGCCATGATCTTTGGCAAGTGGACGCCGATTGGTTCACTCGGGGCCGGTATGCTATTCGGCTTCGCTGATGCCATCGGTTCCAAGCTTTCACTGCTTGGTTCCAAGATCCCACCGCAATTCATGGCCATGGCCCCTTATATCATCACCATGGTGGTTCTGGCCGGCTTTATCGGCCGAAGCTCCGGCCCTGCAGCCAGTGGAGAGCCTTACACCAAGGAATAGACTGCTTTAGGTTACTACTTTGAGCGATTTCCTTAGGGAAATCGCTCTTTTTTTTGGGCATTGGGCGTAGGGCGAGATTGACCTGGTCATGGTCAATCCGCCATCAAGAGTTCGCTCAGGAATTTGTTGTTATTCATCGGTGTTGTTGGCGGATTGGTGAAGAAAACACCAATCTCGCCCTACATGAAAGTGGAGTCGGAAAACAAAATGGACTGCGCCCTGCTGCTTACGGAACTCAGTCCAATGTTTATACTTAATTTCCGTCAAACAAACGGGGTGAACGTCACCCTGAAGGCTTATTACAGTTTTCCTGCCCGGAAATGGCATATTTCGGCGCAAAAGTCCGGATTAATTACAAATAGAACAATACTATGGTTCCAAGTACCAGGAATGGTGTGAAAGGCAGGGCACTCGCAAACGCATTATAGCGCTTAGAAATTAGCAGTGAGACGATGTAGATTAGCGAGTACGCCCCAAATGTGAATATAGCGGTGAGGATGGCCCCAAAAACTAATGGCCAGCCAAGCAGCAAACCCAAAAACGTGCCGGCTAATACATCACCAAACCCAAATGCGACTTCATCGATCACCTGGTGGCGCGCCTTGCCAGCAATTTTTACGTAGGCGATCCCCAAAAGATAGAAAAGTATCGTAATCAGAAACCCCACCAGGCCGCCCACAAGGGTTCGTGGAAGGCCATGC
>DATIUL010000163.1:0-6649 GCA_035466865.1 Anaerolineaceae bacterium
CCATTGCTTGCGTGCTTGAAAAGCGTGAGAACTTCAGTTTCTCGATGTCTACGTCCAGTTTCTCGCCAAGAATCATCTGCGAGATCAGCTTACCGGTTATGGGTCCTTCTGTGATGCCGATGCCTTCATGCCCGGAAGCAATGTACAAACCGCTAAATTCATCCACCTCGGAAATAATGGGTAGCAGGTCCTTGCAGGAAGGCCGCAAGCCAGCCCAACTGCGGATGGCGTGCACTTCTCCCAGTTTGGGTACAATTTTGAGGATGCGTGCCAGGATGGTGGACATGACCATCGGGTCAACACTTGTGTCAAAGCCTTTATACTCGCGGCTGCTGCCCAGCATCAGGTTGCCGTTGGCCGCGCGGTTGATGACCGGTGAGCCAGGCACGGCTTCTGTGCCGGCAGAGGTAACCGATTTCAAATAACCGGCTTCGTTGATTAATTCGTGATTAATTAGCCCGGTAGGAACCGGTTCTGTGATTACCAGGGTACCCTTACGGGGTACGATCGGAATGTTGAGGCCGGCCATATTGCCGACGATGCCCGACCAAGCCCCTGCCGCGATAACGACATTCCCAGCAGCAATGCTACCTTTATCGGTTTTAACCCCACTCACCCGGCCACTCTTTTTGTCAAACTCAAAGCCGGTGACCTCTGTAAAGAAATCAGCCGTCCCGCCCAATGCTTGCAGGCCAGCAGTAAAACCCTCGGTCACATGCAGGGGGTAAACACCCAGGTCGTTTTCATAGAAAATGCCGCCGCCAAGGCCGGGGGCAAAGTGCGGTTCTTCCTTACGCAGTTCTTCCGCGCTCAATATTTGGCCTTTCGAGCCCCAACGTTCCAGGTTTTCGTATTCAGATTTGAAGGATTCCAGGTCTTCAGGAGTCAGAAAGACCAACAACCCGCCCAGCTTGCGCAGCTCAATATCGATTGGCAGCTCTTCCTGCAGTTTGAGATATTCCTTGCGGCTGGCAAGGGCCAGGTCGATGTGAATTTGCGGGCCTTCCCAGGTAACCACTGCCATCTGGCCGCTCTTGGAAGCACCCCCGCCCCCCATGGGGCCTTTTTCAATCAGGTGCACCCTGGCGCCGGCCTTTGCCAGGTAATAGGCACTGGCTGTGCCCATGATACCGCCGCCAATGATTACAATATCTGGATTCATCAACTCATCAACCTCAATTATTGTCAGCTTTCCTATCCAAACTTCATGTACAAAAAGCGCTCTGAAGCTTTACTCGGCCTTGTAGCCCAATCGTTTGAGTTCTTTCTTGAGAGGTTCCACATATTCCTGGGCCAAGGGCAAAACTGGCATACGGGTAACGCCTACAGGATGGCCGCGCCAACCGATGCCAGCGATAACCATCGCCATGTAAGGGCCATTCTCAATCATTTCAAAAGCCGGGCGCACATCCTTGAAGTAGGCATCCGCCTTCTCATAATCCTTCTGTACAACGGCCAGTTGGTAAAGCATCTCGGCCTGTTTGGCCAGCAGGTTGCCAGGGCCGGAAATCCAGGCAGTCACGCCGCAAAGAAAGAACTCGAAGGGCAGCAAATCGCAGCCGCAAACAACTTCAATCTTGTTACCCACGCGATACTGAATGTCCTTGACCCGCTGCATAATACCGGTAGTCTCTTTGATGGCGATGATGTTTTCAAAGGCCGCCAGGCGCTCTACAGTTTCGGGCAGAACGTCAGAATGGGAGGTGAAGGGGTTGTTGTAGATGATGATTTTAGCTTCCGGAACACCCTGGGCAACAGCCGCGTAGTGCTGGAAGAGTTCTTCCTGTGAGAAGCTGCCATAATACGGAGGCACAATCATCACGCCGTCAGCACCCCAGCGCATGGCATCCTTTGAGTAGCGCACAACATCCCTTGTGGCACAGGAGGCAGTACCGGCAAAAACTTCGCCTTTGCCTTTGGCTTCTTCCAGCACAGTCTTGATGACAAATTCGCGTTCGTCATCGTGCATGAAAGCAAAACCACCCGTGGACCCACAAGGAATTAAACCCTGCACTTTGCACTCATCCAGAAGATAGCGGCAGTGATAACGCAGCGCTTTTTCATCCACCTTGTCATCCTGGCCGTAAGAAGTAAATATCGGGATGTAGATACCATTCATTCGATTTGCCATTTTTTGCTCCCTATAATAATTAATTGTTCCCCATTTGGGGAAATGAATTCCTATACTTCATTACTTCAATTCTTCCGTCCGCGCTAACACGCACCTGGGCAGCCTCGGCAAGCTGCACAAGTTCTGCTTCAGTAATTTTAATGATGGGCAACTGTACCTGGTAGAGATACTCGGCCAGGATGGCACCAAGCGTCAGGATCATCTCCTGCCGGGTGACCAGAATGCCGGCTGGGGCAACCTTGTTCATGATTGCTTCCAGCAAAACCTCACTGCCAGTGCTGGAGCCTTTGCTGCCGGGAAAAGCAAATATTTTGCCAGCTGTCAATTGGCCGCAAAGCTCGTGGCGCTGGTCAATCACCATGCCGGTGTTGGGGTCTACCCCACCCCAAAAACTAAGGGAATGTGCGGAGAGAATGAGTTCCCCCTCCGCGCTGCCGGGAACAAGAGGACTGCCATACAGAGTCGTCATAGACTCACCTTACCGGCCATTGCGGAGCGCAGACAGGCTTCCAGGCTGCCAAAAGCCACTTGCGCCTTCAGCTCGCCTGGGCCGTAATAGGCAAATTTACCCGAATTGGTCATTACTTTTAGGCCGGTTTCTCTCAGGATGGGAGTGTGGAAGAGGCAGGAACCCACCAGAAATTCCCCGCCCGCCTGTTCAAAGCGTGCTAAGGTGTTCTCGTTTTTGAGTTGCTGATAGCTTGCCGGGCTAATTTCTACGATTACCCGCGTGGCAAATTTTTCCCCCGCAGGCAATTCAGCTAATATGCGATTAAGTTCTCCAAATTCCCGCAGTGAAAAATGCGGGCAGCCAAAAACCACGAGGTCCAGCTTCCCTGCTGCGTCCGTCGTCTGATTTAATTCTTGCAGGGCCTCTTCGATTTCCTTTTGGAAAATCATGAATTCCATTTCGGGTTGGCCGCCCTGGAAGGCCTCCGCTTGTGTTTTGGCCTCAGGGGTGATGCCCACCATGTGAAATAAGCCCACCGACCCCGAAGAGGCCGCGGCTGCACCAAGAGCTTTCAATTGGTCTAGAGTCGCGGCTGGCACACCTGTGATCACTGGGATTTTTTCAAGCGTCAGTTTGCCGACTAAGAAACCCAGCGCAACAAAGAAAGTGTCCGACTGCAGAGTGTTGTCGTCGATACCCTCCACGCTGAAAAGCACCTGCCCACGCCGATTTTCCCTGAGGTGCAGCCCACTGGCCGGCACCCGGCCGGTGAGCGCGGCACATACATCCATGTAGTCCGGGTAGCGTTCTGTGCGCGCCCCAAGAACAGAATTAACGTAAGCAATGGCATTTGATTCCCCCCAGGCCACTTGCTCGCCCAAGTTCGGGGTGTCGATCTCCTGGTAAGGCGCGCAGGTCCAGGTGGTATTCACACCCAAATTCAGGTAAGCCCGGTAACTGCGCAAGGCCATCGCGATGTAATCATCCGATAAGCCTTGCTGCGGGTAATTCTCCAGGTCAATGGGCAAGGGATTGGTCGTGGTAGGAACAACCACCCGCCCCCCTTTTTCTACCAATAGCTCCAGAAACTTGAGCCCTGAATGCGTGAGCATAGTACAGGCGTCGATATGTGCCTGGCTGATTTCAATAAGCGCAGGGGCGCCGGCAATCTCAGCCATGCGCACGATAATCTGCATAGCTAATTGAGCCGCTTCGCCCTGAGACCCATCAAGAATCTGCTTTTCAGTCTCACTTAGTTGGACAGTCATATGCTTAATTTTAGCCGTCTATTCCCCATTTAAGCGTAAATTCGTAGCATAGATAATAATTTAAGATATAGCAAATATTTTCAAAAGATGCGCGGAGTATTTTAACGCTTCTTAGAATTCTTGCTTTGGTGAGAAGATCCTTGCCTCACCTCCAAAATCGCGGCTCTTTTCAACCGTCTGGAATCAAACACGGCCAGCTTTGAAGCTGGCCGTGTTTGCATCGGTAAGTCTGAATGGGCTTAGTTGCCCGCGATCATGGCAGCCACGTCTTCATCAGCGGTAGTGATGGGCATCAGGCCATAGGTTTTGACAATCACATTTGCCACATCCGGCGAAAGGAAAGCTGGCAGTGTGGGTCCCAAACGGATTTTCTTGACCCCCAGCGCCAAAAGCGCCAGCAGCACAATCACAGCTTTTTGTTCGTACCAGGCAATATCAAAGGAAAGCGGCAGCTCGTTGACCGTGCAGTTGAATGCACCCGCCAGCGCCTGGGCAATCACCACCAGCGAGTAGCTGTCATTGCATTGCCCGGCATCCATCACACGAGGGAATGGGCCAATCTTGCCCAATCCCAGCTTGTTGTACTGGTACTTGGCGCAGCCAGCCGTCAGGATAATCCAATCTTCTGGCAAGGCTTTGGCTACTTCTTCATAATATTTGCGGGTGGGGTGACGGCCGTCGCAACCGCCCATGACTACAAAATGTTTGACCGCGCCAGACTTGATGGCAGCAATCACCTGGTCGGCAGCGCCGAGTACTGCGTCGTGGGCGTAACCAATCTCCAGGGTGCCTTGCTCCAGCTCAGTGGGGCCGGGCAGCGTCTTGGCGAGGGCGATGATCTCAGAGAAATCCTTGTGTCCGCCCGCTTTGCGGTCTGCGATGTGCGTGAGGCCTGGATAACCCACCATGCCGGTGGTGAAAATGCGATCCTTATAAGCATCCTTAACCGGGATAATACAGTTGGTGGTCATCAGGATGGGTCCGTTGAAGCTGGCAAATTCCTCGGCCTGGTGCCACCAGGAACCGCCATAGTTGCCAACCAGGTGCTTGTATTTCTTCAGCGCGGGGTAAGCGTTGGTGGGCAGCATTTCGCCATGGGTATAAATGTTGATGCCGGTGCCCTCGGTTTGCTGCAGCAGCTCTTCGAGGTCTGGCAGGTCGTGCCCGCTCACCAAAATGCCTGGGCCGGCTTGCACACCCAAATTCACCAGGGTGGGTTCGGGTTTGCCAAAGCGCTTGGTGTTGGCTTCATCCAGGAAGGCCATGGCCTTAACGCCGTACTCGCCGGTCTTCTGTACGAGGGCGAGCATATCGTCCATCGTCGCATCTTTGTGGGTTGTAACTTCGAGAGCTTCCTGAAGAAAGTGCAGGATGTCTTCATTCTCGCCGCCGACTACATAAGCGTGGTCAGTATAAGCTGACATACCCTTGAGGCCGATAATTACCAGTTGGCGCAATGAGCGCATGTTGGGGTCTTCGTTTTCATCGGCCATTACGCCAACAGTGCAGGCTTTCTCAAGCAGAGTTTCGAGTTCGTAGTTTTCGGGGGTCCAGCCGGCCCAATCGGTGCCGCGGCCGTCACAAGGCGTGCCATGCAATTCGTGGCAGACAGCCTGGGCTTCTTCACGCAGCGCTTCGCGGCGTTCAATGGCTTCCTTGACCAGGGCTACAAAAGCATCCGGGTCAAAGTTGGCATTTGTAATGGTGGCAAAGAGTGCCTTGGCAATAAATAGGTTGGTTTCGGGATGGTTGACGCCCATATTTCTGCCACGGGTGCCCCAGAACGAGATGCCCTTGAGCAGGTAGATCAACAGGTCTTGCAGGTTGGCAACATCCGCCGGTTTACCGCACATGCCGCGCCGGGTGCAGCCAGTATTTTTCATCGTTTCCTGGCATTGAAAACAGAACATATCAGTAAGCATTTAGAAAACTCCTTCGTGGATTTTTACGTTGCCTAAATTCTACTATGATTTACCATAGTCGAGTAATTTTATATTAATTGCCCCCTATCAAGACTTGGTAATTAGGAATCTGTAGTGGCTACGCGCATTACTTCCAGAGGCAATCAGCACCAAAAGCGTGGATTGATTTGCTTTGAGCATTTTTGCCTCGGATTTACTACCTTCGGACCCCGACGAACTTGTCGAATTTCTAATTTGGACATGCACTGAAAATTAATCTTGGGGAAACCCAATCCTGCTTTTTAAAAGTGGGTGGAAAGTTGCCCAGGGGTTTAGCGCAAACTTGGTTTATTGACTGTTATGAAATCGGAGTGGCCATGGCCACTCCGATTTGTTGTTGTGTGTCTATTGCAGCTTACTTGGAGATCAAGGGCAGGTAGAGTACAGCCTTAAGTGTGATCGTCACAATGACGGGGTCATGGTCTGAAGAGCGATAGGCATCTGGGGCGTATAGCAGATCTTGATTGGGCCCTTTAAAGCTTGTGTCGTAATCGATCAGGTCTGGCTCGTCCGCGTTGATGTGCCAGAAGTTGACATCCACAATATCCTGTGCCATTTGCTGATTTGCCAGGGCATGGTCAAGGTAACCAATTTGCCCGTCATACACGTAGCCATAAGCATTCTCGCCACGTTTCTCGAAGATCATATCCTTATAGTCATCAGCGGTGCCTTCAGTGTCATCCGCGCCCAACCTGATCATATCGATTGGCTCTTCCTTGTCATAGGAATTTAAGTCGCCAATGATTAAGGTTTTCTGCACCCCGGGGAAGTATGTTGGGTTGGCCAGCCAGTCCACCAGGGCTTGCGCGGCTGCCTTGCGGGTCAGGTTGCAGTTGCC
>DATIUL010000164.1:0-3626 GCA_035466865.1 Anaerolineaceae bacterium
TAATAACGTTGTTGCTTTAGCAATTGGATTGTTGTAGAGCCTGGGATTAATATTTCTAATTACTTCCCAGGCTCTGCTGATTGGATTCGGTTGATTTATCTGTTAAATTGATCGAAAGGATTGATCATATTGACGATTTGAGCTTTGTATAAGTCTTCGCTCTTTGTGATGGCTATCCTTTTATCCAATACATCAAAATTTGTATCCTTAAGAATTTGGGTTTTTGATACGCTGTTAGCTTTTACGTTATTTGCAGCGTGTGGCTTTCTGAAAAAGATAGAGAAGATATTGATTTTGTTGGTGAGTAACATTTCAAACTCCTTTTTGATCTGACAACATTCTTGCGGAAGAGGCAGACATCTTCATTTTCGTCTGCCAGGTTTCCAGTTTGCGGCATTTAAGGTTCCCTTCTCTTGACAGACAGGATCACTAATCCCAGGTCATTGATTTTCGCCATGATGCCAAGTAAAGCAGCCTGATCAATAACCTGACCTGCCAGGAGAGTCTTTCCATCTTGTTGGGTGACGGTAAAGCTATCAAACCAGTCAGACCAACTCTCATCAAGAGTCCCTTTGACCTGTATTTGGTAGAACGATGGCGCTTCATACACTTGCTTGTTCGTCATGGCTTGTCTCTTGTTTTCTTATTGCTTCGTGCATAGTATCCCCGTCAATTTGATGATTTGTCATCCTCAAATTTGATGATTTGCTAACTTCAAATTTGATGATTCGGCCGGCCAATCGCAAAAAAAATCCCCACTGGCTGGCGGGGAATGAATCATTTGGAAGGTCTGTATCTCAGAACAAGCCGAGATCCCGGGCTTTTTGGAGGGCTTCAAGCCTCCCATGCACATTGAGCTTGAGATAAATGTTGCGGATATGGGTGCGAAGCGTGGATGGTGCTATCAGCATCTCCCTGGCGATTTCGGGCACGCCCAGGTGTGAGTTCAGAAACCGTAATACATCCAATTCGCGCTCGCTCAACGGTTCCATCAGGGCAACACCCGCGGAGCGGAGAGGAGTAGAACCAGTTCTTCCGGGTTTTGGTGCCTCTTCCGGAGAGTTGAAAGCGGCCAGAAGTTTCGTAGTGTACACAACCTTGACACCCCGGCTTCTCAGTCTCTTTAGCAGTGATGCCATTGGAAGGCCCCTGTCTACAAAGATGCGGATAAATCCTTCCGGTTCAGCCGCTGCCAGGCATCGCTCCAGAACTTCCAGCGCCTCCTCTGTACGGCCCAGAGCCTGTAATGAAAGCGCATACATTGGCATTAACTTTATCCAGAACAAGTTCCAGCCTTTTTTCTGGAGGTCGTCAAGCGTTCCATCAAGTACGTTGATGACGTCCAGGAAAAGATTTTGTTGATAGAGCAGTGAAACTTCCATAAACAACGGTTTTTTGTTTTTGTCTTCCTCAAAGATGGGAAAACACCCCTTAAACTTATTCGCAGCCGGAAGAACGTCTCCTTTTGCCAGTAGAAGCAAGATCTCATTCTCAGCTGAAATTCGAGCGTACCAGGGAGAAATCGTTCCAGCCACTTGCATCGCCCGCTGATTGACTTCAAAAGCTTCCTCAAATGCTCCGGCAGCTCCAAGGGCTTCGGAAAGGCAGCTCAAGGCAAAATGCAGAGAATCGGTTTGCCTCCACTGTTCTGCCAGGGCAACCCCACACCGCGCGGAAACCACTGCGGATTCAATTTCATTCCACTCGAGCAAGATGTTACTTTTGGTGGCATGTGCGTTTGCCAAAACAGGGTACCTTTGGGAAGACTGACCGGCTTCTTCAATCTTGCACACCGCAGTCTGGCAAATAGAGAAGGCTTCATGCAAGTGGCTCTGCAACAGGTGTACATAAGCCAGGTTGCCGCTTGTGTACAAGATCTCGTGGACTCTGCCAATCTTTTGCCCGGCGGCAAGCGCAGCTTCAAATGATCGGGTGGCTTCAAGGAAGTCACCTCGATATTGTAAAGCCAACCCCTTGATATTCAGCAAATGGGTGAGGGCTGCCCAATCCTCTTCCGGTAAATTCTCCAAGGCATGCTGAACAAAATCCAAAGCCAGTTCTGCCTCCCCTTTCATCCAAGCAAGATAAGCCCTAATCGCTGCCAGGTGGCTGGTTAAATGTCTTTTTTCGGAATCCTTCTCCACACTGGTCAAGGCAGCTTCAGCCTGCTGCAAGAGGTCATTCATGCCAGTCGAAGGGTCCGCATAGGCTTTTGCCCAGGCATAAGCCATGCATAACCAGGGATTGGATGAAACCTGATGAGCAGGAAGCGCTTCGAAATGCCTGAGCACATCAAACAGTTCCGTATTTTCGACCATTGCCAGGGCGTTTCCAGCAACGGCTTGATGAACCCGGTCAATGTCTCTGGCTGCCAGGGCGTGGTGGATCGCTTCAGAGGGCATATGATTCTCTGCATACCAGTCGCTGGCACGCTGGTGCAGCTGGGGGATGCGCTCAGGCAAAAGTTGTTTTATTTGCTTGCGTGAAAACTCGGCAAAGAGATTGTGATAGCGATACCAGCGCTGCTCCTCATCGAGGGGGATCAAAAACAGATTGGTGCGCTCCAACTGATCTAGAAACGCCTGACTGCCTGGCTTGTCGATCACCGCATCGCACAGCGATGCGCTTAATTGGTCCAGGATGGAGGTTTCAAACAAAAAATCGCGAACCTCCTCGGATTGCTGGCTGATCACTTCATCCAGCAGGTAATCCAGGATAAATCGATTTGAGCCCGAAAAAGTCTTGATGAACGAAGATACGCTTTCTGGTCCTTGCGCTTTCAACCTTGCTTGCATCGAGATGGCAGCCATTTGCAAACCAGCAATCCACCCTTCAGTCCGGTCTTGAAGCGCTGATATTTCTTGCGGGGATAGTTTAAACTGTAAAGCCCCCTGCAGAAACTGTCCGGTTTCATCGTATCCAAAGCGCAAATCAGTCGCCCGCAGCTCGTTCAATTCGCCGCGCGCCCGCCAACGCGCCAGGGGCCAGGGGGGATCCATTCTGCTGATAGCCACCAGGTGCAGGCTTTGCGCGGTTTGCGGCAGATGTTCAATCAGGAAGGTCAAATCCTGGTGGATCTGGCTTTCCGAAAGGGTATGCAGGTCATCCAGTACCAGACATATCGGCTCTCGGAGGGTCGATAACTGATTGATCAGTTCCGTAATCGGGACTTCCATTGATTCGGATTGAGGAGTTCGTGAGGCCTGGAGGATCGCACTGCCAAGGTTGAATTGTTGAACCTGGGCAAGGGTATTCAAAGCCGCAACAAAGTAAGTCCAGAATCGTGCCGGTGTGTTTTCGCTTTTCTCTAGTGACAGCCAGGCAACTGGAAGATCCGCCTGGGTCCGCCACTCGCTGAGCAAAGTGCTTTTCCCATAACCAGCCGGGGCAGAGACGAGAGTCAGGCGGCAGCCTCGGGCAAGTCCATCATTCAGCCGGGCGACTAAATTAGCCCGGTTGACCAGATTGCCGTGTAATGGAGGAACATGGACTTTGCTTGCGAGCAAGAGATCTGACACGTTCTTTCTCCTTGAACGCTAGATCACTTTTCATTATACGGGAAAATCAATAAAACCCCATGCGCATGTAGAAAAGGACAAAGGCATCTCCCCTTTGTCCCCCAAGCA
>DATIUL010000165.1:0-6688 GCA_035466865.1 Anaerolineaceae bacterium
AAGACTGATGCCAATATTCTGCTTGATCAGTTGATTGGTGAAGCGCGCCAGCTTGACCGCAAAGGGTAGCTGTTTGAGGTTGTCATTCATCAGAACCAGGTCTGCTGTTTCGAGAACCTGTGCATTGCCTGCGCCACCCAATGCGATACCAAGATCGGCTTGTGCCAGGGCAGGGCTATCATTAATGCCGTCGCCAACCATAGCCACAAGTCCGTAGGTATCGTGCAACTTGCTGATGGCCGCCAACTTTTGTTCAGGCAAGAGCGAGGCCTGCACTTCATCCAAGCCCAAACTCACACGCACCTTTTCAGCTGCCTGGGGGTTATCCCCAGTGAGCATAAGGGTGTGGATTCCCAGTGTGTTCAAAGCCTGCAGTACTTTGGCCGATTCAGCGCGAGGGGTATCTTCCACTCCAATAAACCCGCGCACAACTTCGCCGTCGCATAGCAGCATAACAGTTTTGCCTTCAGATTCCGCTGTCGCTGAACCCGATCTGACGGCCTCTGGTAAGTGATCACCATGGTCCTGCTCGAAGAGCGGCAAACTGCCAACGGTCGCAAGTTTTCCGTTCACCCAACCTTCCTGCCCTTTGCCATCCAGGTTGCGGGCATTTTCAGCGGGAGCATACTTACCGGCCACTCCGCGGTTTTGGGCTTCCGTGCTGACAGCCTGGGCAAGCGGATGCGAGCTATGGGCTTCCAGTGAATTAGCCAGGGCAACCAGATCGTCGCATGCTTCACAACTTAGGTCGGCATTGTGAGAGTGTCCATCGGCAGTTTGTACCTGCTTAACCACCGGTTTACCAATGGTGAGGGTGCCCGTCTTATCAAATGCCATGACCTTGGTATTGCCAAGGGTTTCGAGGAACACCCCACCCTTAAAGACAACCCCAGCCCGGGCTGCTGAGGTGAGACCGCTGATGAGAGTAATGGGAGTTGAGATGATCAAGGCACAAGGGCAGCCGATCATGAGCAAAGAAAGCCCGCGATGCACCCAACCATAGGATCCAGCAACATTCCAAAATGGTTGTTTGAAGACAAGCGTTGGGATGACAATTACCAGAAAAGCAATTGCGATCACGATTGGCGTATAAACAGCCGCAAAGCGGTCAACAAATTTTTCCTGCTTGGAACGGTTCGCCTGGGTCTCTGTAACCAGCGTAATAATGCGCTGGATGGTGTTATCTTTGGCCAATTTGGTGACAACGACTTTTAGAATACCCTGCCCATTAACGGTGCTGGAGTAAACCTGATCGCCCTCCATCTTGGGTACGAGTGTGCTCTCGCCGGTTATGGGGGCTTGATTCACCTCGCTGGTGCCGCTTACAACGGTACCATCCATGGGAAAGCGTTCGCCAGGACGCACCACAATGGTGTCTCCCAGTTTCAGGTCAGCCACCGGTATGGTTACTTCTCCAGTCGCCGTCACTAACAAGGCCGTTTTTGGAGCCAAATCAGAAAATTCAGAGAGCACTGCCCTGGCACGGTCGTTGATGTAGCCTTCAAGGGATTCGGAGATGGCAAAGAGAATGAGCATGATTAGTGCTTCGCTGCCTTCACCGATAAGCACTGCCCCAATGGAGGCCAGAGCCATCAAAACACCTATATTGATGGAGAATTTATTGGAAAGGCCATTCCAAGCTTCCCGGAAGACCAGGATACCCAGCATAGGCAATCCCGCAAGCTGGAGTGGCAGGTACACCCAGAACGGCATGGCGCGCCCTTGCAGCAGGATGCCCAGCAAGAGCACCAGCAAACCTGCCCCCATCAGAGGCAAATCTTTTGAGTGGATGAAGTAGTTCCAAAAACCTAAAAAATCGAGCACTTTTGTGCTTGAGGGTTTCTGCTGGAGGGCATTAGCTTCGGACTGCACCCGATACCCCAGGCGCTTGATCGTGGCTTTAATGGCTTCAGTGTCGGCTTCGCCCTCTACCACCAGCTGGCCTTTGACGAAATCCAAAACGGCAGTCTTAACTCCGGGGATTTTGCTGACTTCAGAAGAAATCACGCTTGAACAATCCTGGCAGGTAATCCCCAGAACATTGATGATTGCTTTAGGCATTTTCTTCCTCCGCAACTTGGTGGCCGCTGTGGGCATATGCTAATTTATATAGATCAGTGATGTGCTCATCGTCAATGCGGTAGAAGATTTGCTGCCCTTCCCTACGGGTGGAGACGAAACGCAAGTTGCGAAGCACGCGTAATTGATGCGAGACCCCACTTTGGCTGACACCTACTAATTCCGATAGATCAGTTACATTGGATTCGCCTTCGATAAGGGCGGCAATCAACTTGATGCGCGTCGCGTCACCCAGACCCTGAAAGGCCCAGGCTATCTGTTCAGCAGTCTCTTCATCTATCGGCAATTTGCGTTTTTCCATTTTTCCTCTTAATAAATGCTTATATGAGCAGTTATTCATATTATAGCCCTAAGCCGAAAATTGACAAGGGTATTTAACAGGGATTCATGGATTGGCTGTTTTAATTGTCAGGCTTTTGCCAGGTACTGTAGCAGCTCAGCAGTCATGCGGGCATCATCGATGGCATGATGAGTATTTTTTTCGGCTAAATTGCAGATTTTGCCGGCGAATTCCAGTTTGTGCGATGCAAAACCGTTATAACGTGGGTTCCATTCGCCATAGTACGCGGAAAATAATTTCATCATACAAAAGGCCTGGTCCATGGTCAGGGTCCATGGAAGCTTGTAAGCCTGATTGGTCTGGCGCAGCAAGCGCATGTCAAAATCGGCATTGTAGATGCCAATCGCCCGATTTTTAAGGACGGCTTCGATATCAGGCCAGAGTTCCGGCCAGCGAGCCTCATTCGCCACATCGGCATCGGTAATGCCATGCACGGCACTGCTCTCGACTGGGATTGGTCGGCCTGGGTTCACCAGGCGGTCAAAAAGCGCGTTGCCATCAGCATCTACAATGCTGATTTCGCAAATCAGGTCGCCTGGACCAGTGCCTGTGGTTTCAGTGTCGAGGAAGATGGGATTGAGCGCAAGGATGTCCTTCGCGCGTTGAATAACTTTGGGGTTAGCGACCGGATAATTAGACATTGCATCATTATAATTGACTCAAGAACCTAAGCCAAATTCAGACGAGGATTGCTATGAGCAAAGAAACCATCAGGGCCTTCTATGATGAACAGGCGCAGTATGAATGGGAAAGGCTGGACAGGCACCCCATCGAGTGGATACTGACCACCCACGAACTCGAAAAGACCATCAAACCCGGGGATTCAGTCTTGGATTTGGGAGGCGGCCCAGGGCGTTACGCGCTGCATTTTGCCCGCATGGGGTGCAAGGTGACCCTGGTGGATCTCTCTGAGGCTTGTGTTAACTGGGCGAAAACCAGGGCTGAGGAGGAAAGCCTGGATATCCAATTTTTGCAGGGGGACGCGCTTGAGGTGGATAGACTCCTCGCCGGGAGAAGTTTTGATCATGTACTGATGATGGGCCCGCTCTACCACCTCTTGCTGGAAGAAGAGCGCAAAAGAGCCGTTCAGAATGCCCTGGCATTAACCAGGCCTGGGGGAAGACTGTACCTTTCTTTCTTGCTGACCTTCAGCGGAGTAATATATTACATGAGCAGTTGCCCCGAAATGATCCTTGGCGAAGCCGAAACACCATTTCTTGACGCAGTCAAAGGCGGATATTCCTACGGTGGGCCTGCTTTTACGGAAGCTTTTTTTATCGACCAGAATGAGATTCTACCCTTTATGGCACCTTTTAAACTGGAGGACCAGCACCTTTTTGGTCAGGAAGGCATTTTGGGGCAATTTGAGAACGAGTGGCTGCTGCAGCCAGAAGCTGTGCGTAAAGCATTTTTGGATCTGGCTCTCCCTCTACTGGAAAGACCGGAATATCTTAGTTATTCGGAACATGCCATGTTGCATGGCATGAAGCCGAAAGGAAATGACCTAACGCCATGAACACTTATAAGAGTTTTGCCAGGCATTATCAGAATAGCCCCTACTCGGCTTTTACAAATCGGATAATTTGTGAAATCTTCCCTCATTGGCTGGAGGTGCTGGATTTTTCTCCCAGCTCATTACTCGACCTGGCTTGTGGGGCGGGCGAATTTGCCATAGCCCAGGCTAAGGCTGGCCTTGAGGTAGTAGGCCTGGACCAGTCGGATTCTCTTCTCCAACTGGCCGAAGTCAAAGCGGTGGAAGAAGGTGCAAAAGTGCGCTGGGTGCATGCCGATATGAGCCACTTCTCACTCGCAGAGCGCTTTGATTGTGTAACCTGCTGGTTTGACAGCCTGAATTACTTGGTCAAAATCGAGGACCTGGCAAACTGCTTCAAGGCAGCTTATGCCCACCTCAACCCGGGTGGTTATTTTCTATTTGACATGAATACAATCTTTGGGCTCGTGGTTGAGTGGCAACGAAACCAATATGTCATTCAGCAGGAAACTCCGGACTATCTTGAAATTTGTGCCAAATCCTGCGATTATGAAAATAACATCGCTGAAATGCGCATCATCATGTTTGAAAAGCAGGTGGAAACCTGGGCCCGGCATGAAGAATTGCACACCGAGCGTGGGTATGCACTGGATGACGTTGTACTGCTGCTGCAAAATGCTGGTTTTTCGATGCGCTACCTGGTGGGCAATCCGCTGTTGATGCGCCCTCTTGAGACAGATGACAGCCGATTGTTTATGGCAGTTAGTAAGCCGTAGTTTTCAGGGTCTAAACTTCTACTTCATCAGGCTTTTTGCCCGCTGCCAGATTTCGTCAAACATGCTTGCGGTAAGCTTTCCGGTTTGAGTATTTTGCAGGCTGGGATGGTAAGAACAAAGCATCCAGGGGAGGCCGCCGCCTACTTCATATAACAGGTTATGTCCAAAATTGATGTCTTTCTTTTTAATCCCGCTACAGCGTGGTAGCGCAAGCCAACCATCCAGGGCAATTTTGCCCAGCAGGACGACACCTTGCAGGTTTTCAAGTAAAACAAGCTCGGCTTCCAACCAGGGACGGCAATTGTTGATCTCTTCCAGAGAGGGCTTGTTCGCCGGAGGAGCACAGCGGCAGATGGCAGTTATGAAAATATCCTTCAGCTGCATGCCATCTTGTTGGTCTCGTGCGTAAGGCTGATTGGCCAGACCTGCCCGAAAGAGCGCGGGGAATAGAAAGTTCCCAGAGCCATCCCCAGTGAACATACGGCCGGTGCGATTGGAGCCATGAGCCCCTGGCGCAAGACCGAGCACGAGTATGCGGGCATTCGGGTCGCCAAAGCCGGGGACCGGCCTGCCCCAGTAGGTTTGGTCGCGAAAGGCACGGCGTTTTACACGGGCAACTTCTTCGCGCCAGGCTACCAGCCGCGGGCAAGCACGGCAAGCTGTAACTGTTACTTCGAGTTCATCAAGTTCTTTATACATATATTAATTATAAATGGGTAAAAAAATAGCCCTCCATTTCTGGAGGGCTATGTGAACGATTTGATTACTTGGCGACGACCGAGCCTGCAGCCAGGAACCAGATCATTAAGCTGGAGACCATAAAGGCACCCAAATAGATTCTTCCAGTTCTTCGATAGAACCAAACGAGAATCCAGATGAGAATCAGGAATTCAGGAATATAGACCTGCAGCATTAGTGGCCAGAGAGCGCTGAACTGTGGAAGTTTGAGCAGTTCGAAGCCAGGCCCCGCGTTGGCAAGGTACCAGGGAAGATACTGAATCATCCAAACGATTAAGAGCCCAGTTAGAAAGGCAAAGCAAGCCTTTGCCCACCATACCCATTGTGTTTTTGAAGGTGAAGCTTCTTCCTTAAGGTGCATCTGCCCAAAGAGGAACAAGCCACCATTGATCAGCCAGAAGGCGATTGTGGGAATGAGATAAAGCAGGAAAAGCCAAACACGAGTGAAATTGGAGAACTGCCGCATGAAGGGCCAAACAAAGCGGATTTCCTGTTTAAAGATTAATTGGAAGAGTGCTTGCACAAGATAGAGACAAAGGAACATAACGACGGCTAGTAGAATTGTCTTGCCAAGCACGCCTTGCTTCTTTTCTTCTTCTGTGGAGACAACACCCAAATCCTTAAGTTGCACCTCACCAGTTTTCTTGGACTGTCGATACCAAATGGTAAAGAGAATGGCACTTATGACAGCGTTCACCAAAAGCCAGACAAAGACACCGTTCCCAACCTGCAAACGTAGCAGCGGGAAAATTGCCTGATACTTATCACTGAGGGCTGACCATTGGGTGAAGATGGGATAGGTGATGCCACCAATCAGGAAATTGATAACAGCGAAAGTCCACCATTTTTTCTTTGGTGCCACATATCCTGAAGGCACCGACTGGGAGACTGGTTTGAAGAACTCTGTTGCCAGAAAGAGATTGGTCAAAGGGATCAACATGAAGATTGCAGCAAGTAACGAAACCAGACCTAGCAGGACTTTCCACCAGTAAACATGGCTACTGGGGTCCATCTTGCTTTGCCCTGCCATCAAGGAATTCTGCATCCAATCAACCGCCTCAGTGACAGCCTTTTGGGTCAGTGGCAAGAAGTGGTGTTCCATATTTACCAAACTTGCCTTGCGCGCAGTTCCTGAGGCAAAATCTCCATAAAGTTTGTCCCACTCAACCTGGCCCGTCAAACCGAAGGCTGCCAAACGGGCAGGATTAGTCGGCAGGTCGTCAACTGTCAATAGACCTTCCCTGAAAAGCGAGAATTCATCGT
>DATIUL010000166.1:0-1802 GCA_035466865.1 Anaerolineaceae bacterium
GCTGCTTCCTCAAAATAGTCAATGTATTGTTTTGCATTCATAAAGTCTCTTTTGTGAGAGGCTTCATTGAATCCCGACTGTATTGTAAAATCAAGCTTTGTTGCTCCACTCATCCCTTTTTTGGTTGTGATCAGAACCACGCCATTGGCACCTCTTGAACCATATATTGCAGCAGATGCGGCATCTTTAAGGATATCTATTGAGGCAACATCATTGAAATTTATAGAAGTTAACGGGTTGATTACTGCACCAGAAAAGTTCAGCGATTCAGTACTCATTGGTATACCATCAACTACAAAGAGCGGCTGATTTGTTGCTGTTATTGATGAGGCCCCGCGGATCCTCATATTTGTTGTTCCTGTAGATTTCCCGTTTACCGACTGAATGAATACACCCGATGTCTTGCCCTGAAGCGCCTGTTCAACTGTAGGAACCGGAATATTCCTTAGAACTTCACCGTCTACCTTTGATATACTCCCTGTTACTTTCGACTTGATCTGTGTGCCGTATCCAACAACGACTACTTCATTTACACCAACCAAATCATATTCCAGATCTATGTCATAAACAGAAGCAGTTCCAACAGTCAGTTCTTTAGTCTTCATCCCTACATAACGAAATTCAAGGGTTTCTCCCTGAGCAGCAGTTATCTGATACTTTCCATTCATATCAGTGATAACACCTGTGGCCGTTCCTTTTACTAAAACGGTTGCACCAATAACAGGCTGATTATCAGAGGTACCGATAACAGTACCTGTAATCGTCTTTTTCTGTGCCATGGCTGGTAACAAAAAACCACAGAACAGTAAAAATAAAAATAGAACTTTTCTCATAGTGTTTATTTTAGGTTTAAGTATTAAAGCTGTTTGTATGAACAATTAATTTAATTTGGGTATAACGAGGTTAGCGTCATTAAACAAATTTACGATCTTTTTATGAATTACTATGGTTTTGTTCTTAAAAAACGTGAATTTCTTAACAAATAAAACAAAAGCGGTGATTTTCTTTAATTACTGCATAGTCAGCATACATTTCTGTAATAATGCTATTTTGAGTATTTTTGTATATTCTGAAATTCAATAATATTTTATTATGGCTGGCTTTGCTCATCTGCACGTTCATACCCAATACTCCATACTTGATGGCGCATCAAACATCGGGTTGCTCATCGACAGGGTAAAGACATTGGGAATGGAAGCAATCGCCATAACCGACCATGGTAATATGTTCGGGGTAAAAGAATTTCATAATGCCGCAACAAAAAAAGGTGTAAAACCGATTATTGGTTGTGAAATATATGTGGCAAAAAGATCGATAGCAGATGTTGCCGGAAAAGAAGACCGCTCAGGCGACCACCTGATCCTTCTTGCCAAAAACCTTGTAGGATATAAAAACCTCATTAAGCTTGTCTCAACTGCATGGATTAAAGGCTTTTACTACAAGCCCAGGATCGATAAGGAACTGCTTGTCAAATACAAGGAAGGACTGATTGCCTCATCTGCATGTCTGGCAGGCGAGATCCAGGACGAAATTCTGAACGGCTCAACAGCGGGTGCGGAAGCTGCACTGAAAAACTATCTCGATATTTTCGGAGATGACTTCTACCTCGAAATACAAAGGCATGAAACATATGACCCTAATGCCGACAGGTCAGCTTTTCCCCTTCAGCAAAAAGTTATTGAAGCATTTAAAAAGCTGGCTGTTAAATTTAATGTAAAGCTCATCGCCTCAAATGACATCCATTTTATTAATGCTGAAGATGCTGAAGCTCACGACAGGCTTATCTGTCTGAATACCGCAAA
>DATIUL010000167.1:0-3070 GCA_035466865.1 Anaerolineaceae bacterium
TGTGGAACGGCGATTATAAATGGTGTACCACTTTGTTTTGCCAATTCCGTAAGGCGCGGGAAAATCGGCGTGGTCGGAGCGTCGGGTACTGGAACACAAGAAGTTACGGTTCAGGTTCACAAACTTGGTGAAGGGCTTTCACAGGTCATAGGCACCGGAGGCCGTGATCTTAAGGATCAAATTGGTGGACTGATGATGATTCAAGGCTTTGAGTCACTGATTGCTGATCCTGGGACTGATGTGATCGTCTTGATTTCCAAACCACCGGCCCCGTCAGTTGCAGAGAAGATTTACCGTATCGCCAAAAATTGCCCAAAGCCTGTGGTAATCGACTTTATAGGGGGAGATCGGGCAGCTATCGAAGCTGCTGGAGCAATTCCCTGTATCAGCCTTGAAGATGCCGCTCAGAAAGCTGTCAAAGTGCTACATGGGCAAAAGTTTGAAGATTTTGTAGGTTTTTCACTACCCGAGGAACAAATCGACTCCATTGTTGAAAAAGCAGTGGCCAAATTGAAGAACGATCAGACCGAGTTACGTGCGCTATTTACTGGGGGAACGCTTGCAGATGAAGCTATGAAGCTCTTGGGTGAGCATTACGATATATATTCCAACATTCCCCTCTCACCGGAAATGGCAATCGAGAATCTGCCCAATGGACGCGGCCACATTTGCCTGGATCTTGGTGAAGACCAGTTTACCCGAGGCAGACCGCACCCAATGATTGATCCACAAACCCGGACAGAATTTTTCAAGTCGCATGTAGATGGGCACACAGCTGTTATTTTGGTAGATGTGGTGCTCGGTTATGGTTCCTATATAGACCCAGCAGGAGCGGTGGCTGACTCTGTGCGTGAAATTCGCCAGCAATTATCCAGGCAGGGTAAGGATGTGGCTGTAATTGCATCGGTTTGTGGCACTGACCTGGACAGCCAGGACCTAAACAAATCTGTCGCAACCCTTGAAGCCGAAGGCATCCTTGTTATGCCTTCCAATGCCCAGGCTGTTCGTGTTACTGATAGAGTAATGCGGCGTCTGATGAAAGGAGCCTAAGATGTCTGTAAATGACCTCTTTACGCAAGAACTCAAAGTTGTCAATCTTGGGTTGAAGTCCTTCTATGTTGACTTAAAAACCCAGGGGGTCACAGCTGTTCATGTAAATTGGAAGCCAAAAGCAGGTGGCAAGAAGAGTATGCTCAACCTGCTGGGTAAGATTAACAAAGTCAAGGAATCATAAATCGAAAGGAGTGAAAAATTGATAGATCTTATTGAAAAAGCAAATAAGGAAGCTCTGGAGATCATCCAGAATGGACAACCGACTTTAATCGGTTTAGGTTTGGCGGGAGAGGTTATTCCGGGTATGGAAAAAGACCTGTTTCTCCATGCAGGCCCCCCGATAACATGGGATAAGATGTCTGGTCCAATGCGGGGTGCCGTGATGGCAGGCCTGATCTATGAAGGTTTGGCATCAACACCCGAGGAAGCGGCTGAATATGCAGCCTCAGGAAAAGTACGTTTTGACCCATGTCACCACCACGACGCAGTCGGCCCAATGGCAGGTATTGTTACTGCCAAGATGCCAGTTTGGATTGTGGAAAACAAGGCTTATGGAAACCGGGCATATTGCACATTAAACGAAGGTCTTGGCAAAGTCCTGCGCATGGGTGCTTATGGACCCGAAGTTATCAAGCACCTGCAATGGATGGAGGCTGTGCTCTATCCTGTGCTGAAAGAGACCATCGCGATACATGGTCCAATTGACCTGAAAATATTGATTGCCCAAGCTGTACAGATGGGCGACGAATGTCACAACCGAAACAAGGCAGCAACCTCCTTATTAATCCGGCAGATTGCACCAAGCATCGTAAAGACTTCTTTCAGCAATGAGGATAAAATAGCTGTCCTGGAATTCCTGAATAGCAACGACCACACTTTCTTGAATCTCTCAATGCCCGCTGCAAAAGCCACTTTAGAGCCTGCCGGAAACGTGAAACACTCAACCATTGTGTACACGATGGCACGTAATGGTACCGAATTTGGAATTCGTGTGGCTGCACTCGGTAAAAGCTGGTTTACCGCTCCGGCAGAAATAATTGACGGACTGTACTTCCCTGGTTTCTCCATGGAAGATGCGAACCCTGATATTGGCGATTCATGTATCACTGAAACACTTGGCATCGGTGGTTTTTCAATGGCAACTGCACCTGCAATTGTGCAATTTGTCGGTGGAACACCCAAGGATGCGGTACGTTATACGACCAGCATGTATGAAATTACCACTGAAGAAAGCCGTTCCTACAAGCTGCCACCGATGAATTTTAAGGGAGCCCCGACTGGCATTGACATTCGAAAAGTTATCGAATCCCAGGTGTTACCTGTCATCAATACCGGCATTGCCCATAAAGAAGCTGGTGTAGGTCAGGTCGGCGCAGGCATCGTACACCCACCAATGGCATGTTTTGAGCAGGCTTTAGAAGCGTATGTTAACCTCCTTGAAGGCGAAGGCCTTCTGGAGGAATAATCTTTTGGAGGAACTATGATTAAGAATTGGGACAAAATTAAGGTTTACGATTTAACACAAAACACGAGTCATCTCACACCACCCTGGCCGACCTACGAGCCACTGCAAGTAAAATTCTTCAAGCGTCTCAGCCCAAATGGGGCAAACGGCATGCTCATCACCACCTCCAACCATGTGGGTACCCACCTGGATGGTCCATTGCACTTTGATACCGCTGGGCGAGATATTGCTTCGCTTGAAATGGACAAATTGATGGGTCCAGGCGTGGTCGTTGATCTTTCTGACATTGCGGAGGACTGGTCTCTCTACACACCCCAGGATATTATGGACCGTGTGGAAGTGAAAACCGGCGACATCCTTTACATCAACACTGGCTATCATCGTTATGGTTTTGACCAGCCCGAAGCTGACGAGCGCCGTTATATGCTGCGCCATCCTGGTCCCTCCATGGATTTCATCGATTGGATTAAAGACATGAAGATCAAGCATATCGCCGTGGACTGCGGCTCTGCTGACCATCCTATGAACACCAAGATCCGTGACTGGGAACCT
>DATIUL010000168.1:0-2467 GCA_035466865.1 Anaerolineaceae bacterium
AAAGATATACTCATCACCCATGCCGGCCTCACAAGAGGTTACATGGAGCATCTGGGGGTCTCCACAGCAAAAGAAGCGGTATCGCTCATGAACGGATTCGTTGGGGAAGTTAACCTTGGCGGGATAGAACGTCCCGGTTGGCTTGTAACAGGAAGCCACAATCAGGCGGCTGATACTTTCTGGGCTTTGTGCGGTATCGAGCTAAACGGAAGCTGGTGGGGCGAAGAAGGTTCCGGATTCAACCAGATACATGGGCACGCCTGCCTTTACGAATGGGATGGTGGCGAGTTCTGGCCTGATGTCAGTCCGGAAATCCGCCGGAATACTCTGGTGAACATGGCAGACAGATTCACCATTACCCAGCACCCCAACGGGGATTGGTTCCGCAGTGTGGACTGGGTTCTCAAAAACGAACGCAAGCGCCAGAAATGGCCTGTACTGATTCTTCCGGGATTTGATGTTTATCTTGGAGAATAGCAAGCCATCCACCTAAAAACGGTAAGCTTGCTGATATAATAGGTAGACCCGCCCCACGACGACAGGAAAACAATGAAACGAATTTTCTCTTTAGCAACTACAGCACTTACTGTGAAATCACTATGGTGGGACAAGCTGAGTCCTGAGGATAAACGCCGGTACACCAATCAGGCCAAGACTTTCTTTGGCAAGAACAAAGAAGTAATTACCCAAAAAGGCCGTGAGTTTTATCAGGCACGTCAGGATGCGAAAGCACATGCGGCAAAGTACCCTGATTTCTACGTAGCCAAGAAAACGAATAAGTAGCCCATAGGGGATTTCAGAAGAATGATGGCGGGTTCCAATTGGAGCCCGCCATCATCCTGAGGTACTCGGAACAATAGATCCTGCGAAAAATCAATTACGGAGGCTTGAAGAATTCGGTATTAGGAAACTCGGAGGTATAAAAAGGGAAGGTAGACTTTTGAGTAACAGCAGGCACGAAATGATACAAAAATATCGAGACGCTGGAGGCGATTCCTAATTAAAATTATAAAAGGTGATATTGTAAAAATTCCATTTGGTAATAATCAATATGGGATTTGTCAAATAATCAAAAAAGAATTTCCGCATCAAAATAGTGCGGGTGCGTTTATGGTACTTTTTAATAAGTGCTATACCGAAGCAGAAATAGACCATATTGATTTTAAAGGGCTTGACAGCGAAGAAGTGCTTTCAGTTGCACCTTTACGCCTTCATTTTATTACATCTAAGCGTTGGAAAATTATAGGGAATCGTGATCCAGTAGCTTGCAATCTCCCTATGTTTAAGTTGTTGGTCTATAATAATGACGATAACGGAAATGATACTGAGGTGGACGTACTGATTGATTTCGGATACAACAGATACAGATTAGCTACCAGTAATGAAGTAGAAAAAACACGTAACTATTTTACATCAGGTCCAATTTATTTTGAGAACCTATTAGTCTATACTTTTCTGGATTCTACTATATTGGACAATGTTTTAAGTAGCTACTTCATAAATTGGGACGAAGGTAGTATTACCGAGGGAGATATGGTTTTAAACGCTGATTTGTATCATGACTGGACTGGATTTGGATCAGATTATCAATGATACCGCTGATTGGAGTCGTCGCTAGCCACTGGTATATAAAAGGCGAGAGTACATGCGATAAAGTACCCCGATTCCTACGTAGCCAAGAAAACGGATAAGTAACCCATAGAGGTTTTAAAAAGGATGGATGGCGGGTTCAAATTTGAACCCGCCATCATTTTGAGGTAATAGATAGAATTTTACCTGCAACCGATTGATGGTAAACATGCGAACATGTCTTTAAGGAATATCATTACTCACTAAAACAGGATAAGGATATATTATGGAATTCTTTGTTGATGTAAACACTTATCAAGCTACAAATACAAGTCCACTTAGAGAAAACTGGTGGGAGACGTTTATGGAGCTTAAATTTAAAGTTGAAGATTCTAGGGGTGAAAGAATAAGCATGAACAATGCTATTATGAACCGCTCTGGGGATTTAGCGATGCTTATAGCTCTACTAGAAAAAACGACTAATCTACAAGATGCTTCTCAAATAATTTATGAAGATGGCTGGGGAACACCTTGTTTTGAATCAGAGCTTTACAAACGTATCAAAATGAGAGGAGAGCAACTTTGCGTAGGTACTACCGAGGGTTGTACAGTTTTAAAAGAAAATCCGCCGATTCAAGAGTGCACAGTAGTCTACTCAAGCTTATCAGATGTCGTAATCATTGACCTCAAAGAAGCCTTGGCTGATAAGAACCCTGAAAAACTTGATGAGATAGTTCAAGAATACGAGAGTGAGTTAATGCTTCATTCAGAGGATTTTTCGCATTTCTTAATGATTAGAAAACATAGCTGGGTTTCTGCTAAAACGAAAAGTAAAATAGATTATCTTTTGAAAAGTTCCAACAGATGGTTGGACTCGGATGTCATTTTGCATGAGAAT
>DATIUL010000169.1:0-4637 GCA_035466865.1 Anaerolineaceae bacterium
GTGGCCACCTGCCCCAGCTGCAAATATGGGATTGACCCGATCATCGCGGATCGCAGCGTGGATATCCTGGCGGAAGTTGTACTGGGCTATTGCTACCAGACAGCTCGGATTGTCTATAATGCCACCGAACGGCATTCCAGCTTGGTGGTGGACTATGCGACCATTTGGAAGCTGACTTTGATGGATTACAACGCGGGTTCAACGTGTGTTTATGATGCTGTCAAGGCCACATTTAAAAAGACTCAGGGTCGAATGGATTGGGCAGCCATTTCGGCCAACGTGAGTGGTAATTTGTGCATTCGAGGCATGACCTATGCCAATCAGATTACGGCCAAGGCCTTTAACTTCCCACCTTTAAAGTAGTGATTACTCGATGAAAAATCCACCAATCAAGTTCGGAGGGTTTTGGTCACCAATTTTCTTCTGTTACGACTTTGTGTTATATATGTGTTAATTTTGTGTTTATTTTATTGAAGAGCCATTTGAAGTGGCTTATCATTTTAACAGGCTTAATAGTACAATTAGCACGTGGATAATTAGATGAGCTTCCCTCATGGGTTGCCGCGCAGCTTTCGGGTTTGGTGTTATAGCAATTATCTAAATTTGATTTTTTCACACCAGATTGAAGCGCTCACACACCTCCTGGGGGATAAGTTGAAAAAGGCGTTCAATGACGGGTGATGTAAAGTTCGGTTCAAGGAAGCACGGCAAACTTCAAGGCCAGTCGTTAGTGGAGATGGCTTTGTTATTACCTATGCTCCTGGTGCTAGTGATTGGCGCGATAGAGTTTGGACGATTGTTCTATACAAAGATCGTGATCACAAATGCCGCCAGGGAAGGTGCATATTACCTTTCGACCCATATCTCAGATTATGACCCGGTGACTGGTAATGCACCAAATACGCTGATCGTTTCTCAAAATGATGCAAAAAATTCGGGAGTATCCGGTATTACCATTGCGGTTGCGCGGAATAATTGTTGTACAACTGGATTATTCAGCATAGTGGTAACCGTCAATACAAATGTGAAAGATTTACTGATCATCAGTTTTCTGAGCAATGCCTTTTCAATAACTTCTACAAATTATGATGAGTTTCCTCTTAATTCTTCCGTGGAGATGATGGTTCAATGAGAATACGGAGGATCAACTCAGGCCAATCGTTGGTCGAATTTGCACTTATCCTTCCCATCTTGTTATTGTTGGTCATGGGGTTATTTGATATCGGCCGTGTAATTTTTTATTACGCCACACTCAATACTGCGGTTAGGGAAGGCACTCGTTTTGCCATCGTTCAACCCTATTGTGATTATCGAGCAGATCCAACGAATTGCAGCGGGGTAGTATTGGATACTTATCCCTTAATTTGTAGCAGTGCAACTTCCAAGGCGAATATAAACATTTGTAAAGCTATTACGGATAAGTACTTTAAGGTAGGAGAATTGGCCAGCAGCGAAATTTCGATTGACTATACAGTTTCCAGTACAGATGATCCCCAGATTAAGATTGTGATTGATTATTTATTCAAACCGGTTGCTCCTGGTTTAGCCTTGTTTGGAGATATTCCGATACAAGTTAATTCACAAATGATATTATTACCAATTGCACAACCTTAGTTTAGGAGGTTGAAATGAATAAATTACAGAATAAATATCCTATCGAAAAAGGCCAGGTGCTCCCGCTGGTTGTCATCATGTTTTTTGTCATTATTGGCATGGTCGCCCTCGTTTTGGATGGGGGTGCAATTATGTCGAACCGACGCACTGCCCAGGCTGCGGCCGATGCAGGCGCGTTGGCCGGAGCAAAACGTGCCTGCCTGGGCAAAACAGACGCTAAAGTTGTGGCAGAGAATTATGCAACTATAAACCATGCTACGTCAGCAACAGCGACAGTCTCAGGCAAACAAGTCACTGTTGTTACTACGGTAGAACACGCATCTTTTTTTGCCAAGATATTCGGCCAACAAACACTAAAAGCGAATGCAGAGGCAACTGCCGGATGCTACGGAGTCAGAGGAAAATCAGTGATCCCACTTGCTTGGAACTGTCGAACATCCACAGTTGGGGGCGGTCCTTTTGACCCCAATTATGGATGTAAAATTCAGACTTTGAGTTGGAATCTAATTGGACCTATGGTTGATCCTACCTGGAAGCCGGCATCAGAAAGAACAACCTCCATACCCATAACGGATTTTGCTGGAAACACCAAGGACTATTACAAGAGTGGCACTAGCATAGTTGATAGCACAGGCTTACCTCCCAAGCAGTTATATATTGTTATCGATAGTGACAAAATTTGTTATGAAGACAATCCTATTAGTGATGCCATTCGTTGCGATTTGGATGGGGACGGAAAAAAGGATATCCAAACGGGTGGTGATCGCGGCTGGTTGTATCTGACAGCAGACACAAGCAATATAGCTTCCTGGATTAGGGATAATGGAGCTCATCCAAATTTTACCCTCAGTAGTCACAAGTGGCTATCGGGAAAAAGCGGCAATGATGTAGATATTTACATAAAGATGATTGATAAAGCTTTTGCCGGTCAAGTAGTAATGATCCCTGTCTATAATGTTTTGTGTAACAGTGATCCGCAGTCTACGCCATCATGTGTCGAGGCCGCGCATGATCCCCTGCTTTGGCCTGCATTTAGTGGCACAGACAATTTTTCTGATATGAGAAATCAAGTTCCTTATTACCACATCATTGCATTTGAACCTTTCTATGTGTCTTGTGTTTCGAAAAAGGGGTATAACGAATGTCCTGGCTTCAAATATGCAATGGACTTAATCAATGATAAAAAACTATTGGATGATGGACCTGTAATTGAAGGTTTTTTCTTATCAGATTATGACACCTATGTGGATATCCAAAATTTTTGTGATATTAATCTTGGTAATTGCACGGTAACCTTGTCAAAATGATAAATATATTTTTTTAGCCCGCCGGAGGCACGCATTGTCAAATAAACCTAAAACAGTTTTAATACTTATCGTGGGATTAATCCTGGTTGCCGTTGGTGTTTTTGCCAGTGTCATGCTGTTGCAGCGCTTCCAGGCGAGCAAAGCCTCAACCGCGGCAAGTGCAGAAACAGTCAAGACTTCTGTGGTGGTCGCCACCCGTGATATGTCACTCGGGGACGCAATTACTGAAACGGATGTGACCTTATTGAGCGTGCCGGTGGAACTTGCCCCGCGAGATGCCATCGCTACCGTTGAAGAAACACTGGGCAAGATCATCAAGACCGACCTCGTCCAGGGCGAGATGGTTCTCTTACACAACCTGGCCGACCCCACCAATAACAATAAAGACCTCAGTTTCATCCTGAGTGAAGATCATGTACTTTTCGCCTTCCCTGCGGATGACTTGATGAGCCGCGAGAGCGTCGTCAAGCGTGGTGATATTGTGGATATTTTTGCCACCTTTGAGGAAAAGGTTAAGACGATTGGAGACACTACCAATCCCACAACGGGTGAACCAAAAGAACCAGAAATGCGGACCTTCACCACCGATATCATGCAAAAAGTCAGTATCACCGCCATGGTCCTCGAAGTTATCCAACAAGAGAACAATGCCAGCCCGGTGCCTGGTGCGCCTGCCCAACCGACCCCAGCACCTCAAACCAGGACCAGAGCCTACCTGCTAGCTCTAAGCCCGCAGGATGCCCTCATTCTGAAACATCTAAAAGATACTGGTGCGACCTTTGATCTCGTGTTGAGAGCGCCCACTTCCACAGTGCAGTTTGACCTGACCCCAGTTACCGCGGAATACATTGTCGAGTACTACGGACTTGAGATTTTACCCTAACCATAGAGGAAAGCATTGTTATGACGCCTACTGCCAAACCAGCAAACATTCTGTTAGTTTCAAATAATCTATCGATCATTGAAGCAACCCATTCGACACTTTCAAAAGTGGAAAGCCTCAATCTGATTGAGAAAGAGTTGAATTCAGAGAATCTTTTGCCGATCATTGCAGAGACTCAACCTGATGTAATCCTGCTGGATTTCGAATTCCAAAAAGATCCTTTTGGGCTGATCGATAAGATCGCGTCTGAATACCCAGGCTGCGCGGTGATTGCTATATTGCCTGAATCCGAGATCGTAAATTCAGATCGGGTGGTTCTTTCAGGTGCACGGGCTTTCATACTCTTCCCTTATAGATCCGACAATCTTGTGACAACTACAAAGCGCGTTTTGGAACTGATGGTACGCAACCAAGGCTTTTCTTCCCAGACTCCCACCCTAGAGACATCCGCCAAACCGAAGAACACCTTTATCGTTTTCAGCCCCAAGGGCGGCGTAGGGACAACTACCATTGCCACAAATCTGGCTCTTAGTTTACATAAAGCCCTCAATGAAGACGTGCTGCTGATTGATGGAAAGCATTTATTTGGTGACGTAGCCTTATATCTCAATTTACGTACTGGTAATTCGATTACTGACCTCATCTCGCATGCGGGTATGTTGGACCAACGCTTGATCAAGCAGGTAGTCGTGCGTCATATTTCTGGCGTCCATGTGCTTCCGAGCCCCAATTCAATCACTGAAGCGCAAGGTATCAGACCAGAAGATTTGTTCAAGGTGTTGGAAAGTTTGCAGCAGGTCTTCCCACACATCATTATCGATGGTGGAAATAAC
>DATIUL010000170.1:0-5235 GCA_035466865.1 Anaerolineaceae bacterium
CAAGCGTTTGTTTTGCCACCAGCTCGAAAAGTTGCCTTGCTGAACCTCGATGTTGGCTTTATTGATGGAGAGGATGTGGTCCACGCAGGCATCCAGAAAACTTCGGTCGTGGGAAACAACAATGAATCCCTTTTTTGAATTAAGGTAAGTACTAACGGTTTTGCGCCCTTCCAAATCCAGGTGGTTGGTGGGTTCGTCAATCAGCAGAAAACGGTTTTCCCGCAGGAAGAGGCCTGCCAAAAGCACTTTGGTTTGTTCCCCGTTTGAGAGGGTGGAAAATGCCCGCTCAAGCGCTTCCATTTCTACATTCAGGAGTGAAGCTTCCTTTTCAATTTGCCAATCGGCCGCACCTGGGGCAAGGCTTTCTATCAATGAACGGGTGGTCAAACCTGGGTCTTGAACCTGGAATGGGAAGTATTCAAACTGGGTGCTGGCAAGGATTTTGCCCTGATAGGGGTAATTCCCTATCAGAAGATTGAGGAAAGTCGTCTTGCCCCGCCCATTGCGTCCCACAAAGCCAAGTTTCCAATCCGTATCCATCTGAAAACTGACGTTCTCAAAAACGTTGGTAAAGCTGCCCTCGTATCCGAAACTGAGATTGCTAACCTGTGTAATCGACATGGCGTATCAGTCTGTGTTGATTGTTTTTTTCTAGAGCTATTGTGCTACAGAGAATTTTATACTAAGTTTTATTTGATCGAGAAATCATCGCTTGGTAGAAAATTCAAAAAAAGATTAATTTTTACTAATTTGACATAAAAGAAGGGGGATGATACTATGTGAATAATCGTTTACTAAAAGGAGGATTAAAATGAAAAGAACGATTATTCTGGTTATTCTGTCGATAACTTTTCTTCTAGCCGTTTTTAGACCTGTCTCAGCAGTGACAATACCCAACGAAATGAAGCTTAGTTCATTTGTGACCATGCAATCTGCAATCGGCTTGAATAAAACTATCGGATTGGTAGAGACAAAACTTGAGTTGAATGCCCTCAAATCTCTCACCAAAGATCAGATTGACGAGATCGGCCGTAACTATCTTGATTCAATGGAAGTGCTCAGTGCGTGTGATCATGCTTGAGTGCTTGTTAATACGCAATATGTTTGGTATTCCGGCCCAAGGCCTGACGGTTATTATGAAGGTTGGGCATGGGGGGCCGACTATGAGTGTTCCAGGTGCGGAGCTCTTTTAACAATTGTCATTATTTAAGTAAACTTGGAAAGTGAACTCGAAGAGTCCGCAAATAATAAATAAGGAGAATTGACTATGAAAAGAATAATTATTTTCTACCTGATGTTATGTTTTTTCTTTCTCGGAGTGATACCTAGTTCCTCCCCATCAGTTCAAGCTGCTCCTCGGACTCTGCCAATTATGCCTGGCGCAGTCCAAAAAAGTAATGCTGAAGAAAGCAAAGACCTCTTTCAGTACGTGCTCGACACCCAAAAACGGCAAAAGCTTGGCCAATGGGTTCATCTGACTATTAACCAAAAGAAGAATCCTGTTCAGCAAAGCTATTGGAACAACGTTTTACTCCCTGAAGAAACCCAACGAGAAGTTTGGTCACAACTAACCCTAGAGGGTCGCGTATCAAAACAAGTCTTTACCATCAACGATGCTCATGGCAATCCACTGGTGCTGCAAAAATTCAAGGATGGCACATTTACCGATGAACTGAAAAGCACAAAACACGTTGCCTCATCTCCTGACCTTGCATTTGATGTGAACTTTGGCGTGAAACTGGATTTGAACGTTTTCGAATGCACCAACTGCAATGTGCAGGTTGAATTAACAAAGATTCTCGGCAAGAAAGCTGTCAAAGTTACCATTACAGATAAGCTGCCAAAGCCTGCTTCTTTGGATGGTAAGGAAATGTTTTACGATGTTTTTAGAGCTGAAGATTACTTCGACTTTAATACCGGTTTACTGCTAAAGGGTGTTGATACCATCGTTCTCCAATCTGGCCAGGAGGTTTGGATTAATGACTATGAATACCAGATTGACCTGGACGCAAACCCACCTGCTGATATCCTATCGTGGCCTGCGGATGGAGGTTGATTATGCTTAAGAAAAAAGCAGGCGTTATATGCTTTAGTATTCTGCTATTGGCTTCAATGATATCGGTAGTCAAAGCGGCAAATCTCAGCGGGTCTGGCCCTACTATGTACGCAGCATTTGAGGGTTACATGACCTATTCTCGAAAGGACATCTTTAGTGGCGCGACAAGTTTCACAGCATATAACTCAAGCAGTGGAGCAACATCGTTTGGAAAGATCGGATTTTCGATTGCATCAGCCTATTTTGTTTGCGAATCAGGTCCTGGTAGCCAGGTTACTAAGTATAATTGGGTAATTAATAACGCTTCAGATTACTATATTGGGTATGCCACCATCAGTTTTCGAGACAGTTGTAGCGATACACTCTATGCTGGTGGTAACCACCAATACACACTTGGATATAATAACCACTACCAGTGGGCGGAGCATAGCGAGTAGCTAACGGGTTTTTCAAGCGATTTCAACTAAAAGAAAGCCATCCATCAAGTTAACAAATTCCGGATACTTTCTCTACAATGAACAAACAGGGGCTGCCCAAAACTAATGGGGCAGCCCTTTGATTATACAGACATAAAAGGTTAATTAACACTCGCTATGGCCGCAGGTGTAGCACTTGCGGCAGCCTTCTTCGTTGATCAGGGTGGCCTGGCCGCATTCGGGGCAGAGTTCGCCGATGGGGTGGGCTTTGGGGCCATCGCTCTGAAGTGGTATTTGCTCCTGCAGGGCAAAGGCTGCAGTTTGCGCTTCCGGTGCGGCATAAGTTGGGGCTTCTTTTTCCCAATGCTGCTGGTACAGGTATTCATCCAGGGCTTTGGCAATGCCATCGGGCAGCGAACGCACCCGGTTGGGGCCAAAGCCAAGCGATCTGCCGCCGCCGATACCGGCCAACTGCTCCATGACAATCTTGAGGCGCTGCCTGGGCTCAATAGGCGAAGCAATACGCAGGTTATAGGAAATTAGCCGACCCAGCGCTTCACTGTGGGCTGCCGTTTCAGAACCGGCCTTGGCCGTATTGATAAAGACTTCAAAAGGCTGGTTGCCGCCATTTTCGTTGATGGTTACAAAAGCCTTACCCAGGGGTGTTTCAATCGAGTAAGTATAACCATGCAGGATGCGGGGGCGTGGTTTCTTGGAATCTTTCCACAGGCGCGGGGCGGCTTCATCCTCACCATAGATTTTGATGGTTTCAGCAGCAGGCGCGGCCGGAGTTTCCTTGCTGTGTTTGGTGGCGTTGGTTTCCAGCACAACCGACTCGCGCGAGCCAGTAATGTACACCGTTATGCCCTTGCAGCCCAATTTCCAGGCCATAATAAAGGCTTTAGCCACGTCTTCTTCAATCGTACCTGCTGGGAAATTAATCGTCTTGCTGAGGCTGTTATCCACGAAGCGCTGCAGGGCTGCCTGGGTGAGGATGTGTTCTTCGGCGCTGATATCCGCGGAGACCACAAAAACATTGCGCATAGGCGCAGGCAAGTCCATCACTCCCTGGCAGGTACCATTGCTGATGACACGCTGAATGATGTCTTTCTTGACTTCTTCAGCCAGGTCTGTACCATCCAGAGCTTGTTGGAAAGCCGGGCTAACGTAGTTCAACTCCAAATCCTTGCCATTGTCGTTGACATGCCGCACGTAGGCCAGGGCAAATACCGGTTCGCAGCCGTAGCCTTCGCAGCCGGCCACGGTACCAATAGTGCCGGTGGGGGCAATAGTCGTCTGGGCGGCATTACGCAAGCCGTGGGCACGGATGCCTTCTACAATGGAATCCCAATCGACTTCCGGGCGCTGCCAGTTGCGGCTGTAAGGTTCCAGAGGGGTTGGTGGCACCCATTTCAAATGCTCAGGGTCGTAGATGGAGCCTTTAATGGCCGGGAATGGACCAAATTCTTCAGCACGTTCGATGCTGGTTTGCATACAGACATAGCGTACAAATTCCATCACCTGCCCGCAGAATTCAAGCGATTCTGGAGATCCGTATCTTACGCCGCAATGGTACATCAAGTCCGCCAGGCCCATGATCCCCAGGCCGATACGCCTCGCCTTCATGGCGGCTTCGCGCAGTTGCGGTACTGCCGGAACGTAGGCATTCTTATCAACCACATGATCAAGGAAAATGGTTGACAGGCGGGTGGTGGCAGCCAATTTTTCCCAATCCACACTGCCGTTGGGGCCCAGGTGTTCGGCTAAATTGATGGAACCAAGGCAGCAATTTTCGTAGGGGCCCAGCCACTGCTCGCCACAGGGGTTGGTGGATTCAAGGTCATAAAGGTGCGGTACCGGGTTTGCCCGGTTGGCCGCGTCCAAAAAGAGCGCTCCAGGTTCGCCGTTGTGATGCGCCTGCGAGACGAAATCGTTGAAAAGTTGACGGGCACTGACCGATTTGATGGTCTTGATGGGTACACCCTGACGTTCGGCTGCTTCCAGTGTGCCACTAAAGCCTTTATATTCCGGGGAATACACATCCGGAAAGCGCAGATCCCAGAGCGTATCCGCTTCAACGGCCTTCATAAATGCATCCGTTATGCCCACTGAGATGTTGAAATTGGTGATGGCGTATTCATTGGTTTTACAGTGGATAAATTCTTCAACATCAGGGTGGTCCACGCGCAGAACCCCCATATTAGCACCGCGCCGTGTGCCTCCCTGGGCAATCTCACCAAATGCGTGATCATAGACTTTCAAAAAGCCAACTGGTCCGGTAGCTTCTCCGGCTGAAGTTTTTACCCTGGACCCCTTGGGGCGTAGGCGTGAGAAATTGAAGCCATTGCCGCCGCCTGTTTGCTGGATCAAAGCTGCATCCCGCAGGGTGCTGAAAATGCCATCTTCAGCCCGGCCCATGTCGTCTGAAACCGGCAGCACAAAACAGGCTGCCAATTGGCCAAGAGGTGTGCCCGCACCGGTAAAAGTGGGCGAATTGGGGAAGAAGGATTTCGAAATCAGCAGGCGGTAAAAAGCCTTGGCAAGAACTTCCTTGTTATCGGCGGCAATTTCAATGTCGGCTACATGCCAGGCAATCCGCCAGAACATCTCCTCGATTGTCTCAACCGGTTTACCATCCTGCCCACGGCGAAGGTAACGCTTGGTCAGGATTTGGCGCGAGTTATCAGAGAGTTCGATTGCAGGCAGGTCGGCTGGGAGTGCTGGGGTGGGCAATAAGCCCGATTTTAAATTAATATCGGTCAT
>DATIUL010000171.1:0-1832 GCA_035466865.1 Anaerolineaceae bacterium
GAAAATGATGAGAACCGGGTTGCCGCGGTTGCGGCGGCGGTTCATCGAGAGTTTTGAGCCTTTAAGATACATCTTTTGATATTATCACGAAATGATTAGAGGGTTATTAGAGGGGGAAACAGGGGGTCAGACTATAGGATATTTTGATTTGATTTCAATTTTGCCTTGCTCGCTTAGAAAACCACGTAATGGCCGTGAGTGGAGCGGCAGGATGCCGCCATTGGCAAAGTAATCAAACGCAAAATTAGTAGCTTCTCCCGCCTTTTTACCAGGAATGGGCATCAAGCGAGCCGTGAGTTGTTTATCGAGGCGCAAGGCCAGGGCAGCCATATCAAGAATGATTGGGTAAATCTCTTCGGCGCTTGTATCTCCGGGAAGCGGAACTACATCCAAGCCGGTTCCGCAGACCGCTGAACAGAGCAGCAAGCCATGCAAGTCAAGAAGCCCTTCCTGTGAACGTGCAGCCAGGGTGGAGTCTTCCAATACCGGCAGCATAAGCCCATTAAAGCCGGTGCGGAGGTATTTGGCACGGTCAAGGGTATCGGTGATAAAGGCAGAAGCTGCCACGCTACCGGCTTCACCAAAAGCTGGCAATCCAAGGGATTCCAGAGCACGCGCAACTGAAGCATTGGCATCCGGATGCGGTGCCAACGTGAAATCCAATCCCTTGAATGTGTACTGGTACATAGACGCAAGCTTCGTGCTTATCTCGGTCAGCCTGGACGCTTGTTCTTCCACTTGGCGGATGAGGTTGGAACGGGCTTCAGTAAGGTTCTTAGCCTCAGAAAAAGCCTCAACCGCTATTGAAGCGCCTTCTATGGCCAACGCAAAAGAGACTTGTCCAAACCCACCAAAAGCGGTGGGAAAAAAGGGACAGAAAGGTTTTACATTAGCGAGAGCAGAAAAATACAGATTCCCAAAGCCATTGGGCTCAGTTGTGGCCAGCTTGGTGATGATTTCCGCGCATTGCCTGGAAGCTTTCAAGTCTAGTTCGTGCTTGGCTGTTGTGACCAAGCCGGTCATGAAAACGTTTTGTGTATTGGCCAAAACGTCCGGGATGACGGTGTAGGAATCCGGAAATTCAGGCAAAGCGGGTCCAAGGGATAGGTAATCCATGCCGACGGCCGAGGCTTCAATGGATAACTCCTGGACGAGTGGCACAATGTGTTCAAGTGGCAACCATTGTGGGAAGGGTGGTGTGGCCAGGCGGATGGTCTCGACAGGAATCCCTTCCTGGCTGAAGGCTGATTTGGCATGGCGTGCAAAGATGCCCAACTGGTCCAGAAGCAATCGATTCGGTGGGTAACCCGGATCGGCGAATAAGGTAATGGAACGTACTTTCATATACTGCGCTGCCTGAGGACTTCAAAAACAAGGACTGCGGCTGAAATGGCCGCATTGAGTGATTCATTTTGCCCGGCCATTGGGATGCGCAAAGTCTGAGTGACAAGTGCTTGAGCATCGGAACCAAGACCTTCTGCCTCACCGCCAATTAGAAGAGCGGTAGGTAGACGGAAATCAGCTTCCCAGCAACTAAGCTGGCCATCCATGGAAGCGCCAAAAACATTAAAACCTTCAAGGAGTGATGCAATTGCTTGCCAATGCCATTCAAATATGGGCAAACGGAAGTGTGAGCCCATCCCTGAACGTACCACTTTGGGGCTCCAGGGGTCGACTGTGCCAGGGGGAACAATCAGCGCCTGGACGCCAGCTGCCTCGGCAGTTCGTATGATCGTACCCAGGTTACCCGGATCCCGGATGCCGTCTGGAATCAGGACAAAGTCGAGTTTTTCAGGCAATGGAAGTTCTGTTTGTCGAAAAACGGCCAATAA
>DATIUL010000172.1:0-3679 GCA_035466865.1 Anaerolineaceae bacterium
TGCCGAATCCGGGTCTCCCCGTAGATCAGGTTCCGCCTTTGAACCTGACGCCACGCGAATATGCTTCTCTTTGTTGGCGAATCCGAGTCTCCCCGTAGGTCAGGTTCCGCCTTTGAACCTGACATCACACGAACAGACTGGCTTTGACTACAGTTAACGAGTTTCCCCGTAGGTCAAGTTCCGCCTTTGAACCTGACGCCACGCGAATATTCTTGTCTTGCCTGCCGATTCCGAGTTTCCCTCTACATCAGGTTCCGCCTTTGAACCTGACGCCACGAGTCAATGTAATTCAGGCGCAGGTACTATGGTTATATGAATCTGAGCCAGTAGGTGGACCGTAACCGACGAACTAATGGTTATGGGTTAGGCTTGACTCGAATATTCTTGTCTTGCCTGCCGAATCCGGGTTTCCCCGTAGGTCAGGTTCCGCCTTTGAACCTGACGCCACGCGAATATTCTTGTCTTTGCTGCCGATTCCAAGTCTCCCCGTAGGTCAGGTTCCGTATCTGAACCCGATGCCACGCGAATATTCTTTCCTTTGCTGCCGAATCCGAGTCTCCCTGTAGGTCAGCACGTAGTTCCCAACCCGCCATTTTGATCTGTTTGGTGGGTCAATGACCCGCCAAACAACTACACTCCGTACCGCTGGTACCAACCAGGATGCTGTGCTCGTAAAACCAACCTATATCGGTGGTAAAATGGACAGCCTATCTGTGGAGCGTCCGCGGCCTTTTTTTGAAAAATTAAGCACAAAAATTGCTTGACATCCCGGGTGCCACAACTTATAATAATCATTCGCCCTGGGCATAACCCGGGGTAATTATATGTTGGTTGCTTGACCAACTTTCCCGCAGCCGAGCGGTTGCACGCGCGGTGTGCGGTAAAGCAAAGATTGGAGAGATAAATGAAATATGCAATCGTAGAAGCGGGCGGTAAACAATACCGTGCCGAAGAAGGAAAAGCACTCTGTGTTGACCTTCTGCAGGTAAATTCCGGCGATGAAGTCATCCTTGATAAAATTCTTTTACTTGTTGATGGTGATGATGTGACTGTTGGTTCCCCTTACATCAAGGGCGCCAGCCTTGCGACCAGTGTCATGAGAATGGTCAAGGGCGAGAAAATTTTCATTTTCAAATACAAACCGAAGATTAATTACCGTCGCCGCGCTGGTCATCGCCAACAATATACTTTGTTGATGGTCAACTCGATCAAGTCTGAGAAGACAGTAAAGGCGGAGAAGTAATATGGCTCATAAAAAAGGCGGCGGGTCATCCCGCAACGGTCGTGATAGCGCTGGTCAGCGCTTGGGTATCAAAAAATATGGCGGAGAGCAAGTTATCTCCGGCAATATTATCGTTCGGCAGCACGGCACCAAGGTTCGTCCCGGTTTGGGCGTTGGCATGGGTCGAGATTTCACCATCTTTGCCGTCACCCAGGGTGCAGTAACTTTTGAGACTCTTCCCGGTGGACAGAAAAAAGTGCACGTTGTTGAAACCGAAGAAATCAAGCAGGCTCGCATCGCGCTTGAATTAGCGCGTGCCCAGGTTCGCCGTGAACGTGACGACGCCAAACCTAAGAAAGAAAAAGCCCCCAAGACCTCCAAGGATGAGAAATCAGCCAAGGGAAAAGACGAAAAGGCCCCCAAGGCTGAAAAAGCCAAGAAGGCCTAAGAGGTAAGCATGAAAACCAAGATTCAACCCAAATACTACTCCAATACTAAAGTTTCTTGCGCTTCCTGTGGTTCCACTTGGGAAACGGGTTCAACCCTCCCCGAGATCCGCACTGAAGTTTGCTCGAATTGCCATCCTTTCTACACGGGCCAACAGGCCAAAATGCTTGACCGCGAAGGACAGGTTGATCGCTTCTACAAGCGTCTGCAGGTTCGCCAGGATTACGTCAGCGATAAGATGACGGCTGAAGCCTCTAAAACTTCCCCCGCGCGTCCGATTACTGATTTCCAACTCGCTGCCAAGTCGCTGGAAGCCCTCAAGGCTGCTGGTATCCTGACGGTTGCTGATGTCATGGCCAAGCTTGAAGGCGGCGAAAAAGCCCTGCTCTCAGTTGAAGGTTTCGGCCGCAAATCACTGATTGACCTGAAGAAACAACTGCGCCAGCTCGGTTACGAACTGCCCGCTGCTGCCCAGGAAATCGAAATCTAAGCCGCGAATAGTCGCAATATCAGTTAAAATTGACAGGCAGGTTTATACCTGCCTGTTTTTTTATAATCTTGGAATTGATATGCCATCATTGGGAGCGCAGACAAGCCATTTCAGTGATTGAAAAAATTACACGTTGTGTGGAGGTACGGGATGATGGGTCAGCAAATGGGTAGCGTTGAAGTAATTACGGGTTCGATGTTCTGCGGGAAAACCGAGGAACTCATTCGCCGCTTAAGGCGTGCGACGATTGCAAAGCAAAAGATCCAAGTTTTTAAGCCCGTGATTGATGACCGCTATGCCTACAGCAAGGTCACTTCCCACGCCGGAACCGATATTGAAGCCATTCCGATTAACAGCTCCGCGGAGTTGCTGGAACAGCTGGACCCTGAAGCCACAGTTATCGGCATCGACGAAGCCCAGTTTTTTGATTCCGCAATTGTGGATGTTGCCAACCACCTTGCCGACCGCGGCTTACGGGTTATCGTCACCGGGTTGGATACGGATTTTCGGGGTGAGCCCTTTGCCTGCATGCCCGTTATGATTGCCAAGGCAGACAAAGTGGATAAGCTCAGTGCCATCTGCATGGTCTGCGGTGAACCCGCAACCCGTACACAGCGTTTGATAGATGGCCGGCCCGCCCATTATAATGAACCCATTGTCGTCGTCGGCGCGTCGAATATGTATGAAGCTCGCTGCCGGCGCTGTCACGATGTTCCTCGTGATTGATTAAACAAATCGGAGGCAAAATGCAAGACTGGCGCGACTTTATCAAGGATGTCATCATCCCAGAACATCGTCTTCAGGAACGCATCGCCGAACTTGGAAAGGAAATCAGCGAGGATTATGCCGGTAAGGAAATCCTGGTTGTTTGTATCCTGCGGGGTGGGGTCATGTTCATGTGTGACCTGCTCAAACACATCACTGTTCCGGTCAATGTTGAATTTATGGCCGTCTCCTCGTATGGCTCCGGCGCGCGCCAATCCACAGGCAATGTGCGCATTACCCTGGACCTCAACACCAACATTCGCGGCCGCCACATATTGATTGTTGAAGATATTATCGACAGCGGTTACACCCTGGCCTCCGTAGTGGAATTGCTGGAAACACGCGATCCTGCTTCAGTCTTTATCTGCACAATGCTTGATAAATATGAGCGTCGTGAAGTGGACGTGCCCATTCGTTATGTCGGATTCCCTATCGAAAATCAATTTGTATTTGGTTATGGGTTGGATATCGACGAATACTACCGCAACCTGCCGTTCATCGGGACGGTGGACCTTGCCAAGTATGTTCCCAATCATTGATCCACGGCTATTAGAGCTCTTCAATACAATCCAATCCCTGGCAGGTGAGCAGCCGGTCTATTTAGTGGGGGGTGCAGTACGTGATCTTTTGCTGGGGCAGAATCCAAAAGATCTGGACTTTGTAATTCCTGCAGGTTCAATTCCCCTGGCAAAAGCCGTTAAAAAAGCCTTGCATGGTGTTTGGTATGCCCTGGATGATGAGCGCCAAACAGCCCG
>DATIUL010000173.1:0-1932 GCA_035466865.1 Anaerolineaceae bacterium
GTCAACCGCATCCGGCAGGCCTTGCACCTGGAGCCCTACCAGCAGACACTGCCCCTCTAAAGGACTTATGCAAGCAAATCAGGAAGTACTTTACAAATTAGCCAGGGATTATGTTGCCCGCAAAACTCGGGGAGCCAACGACCTGGTTTCAGTTTATCTGACCGGTTCCGTGTTGCACGATGAGCCTTTGCTCGGCGGCACAACCGATATCGACCTTGTAGTGGTACATAAAGAACACCCCGCGGTCGAACGGGAAGTGCAACGCGTCAGCTACGAAGTGAGCTTCGACATCCAACATCACCATCAAAGTTTTTACGCATTCCACCGCCGTTTGCGCTTGAACCCCTGGCTGGGTGAGGCTTTATGCAGCCACGATAGTGTACTTTACGATACCGGCCATTGGTTCGACTACATTCAAGCTGGGGTCAGCTCCCAGTATATGACCCCTGAAAATATTTATTTGCGGGCACAAGCGTTCTCCGATAAGGCCCGACAGGAATGGTTTGAACTTGATGACCCCCAGGATATTCCTTTCAGTGCCTGGGTGGATCTGTACTTCAAGGTCGTCTACGCAGCTGCCAATGCCGTGGCGGTAATTGGAGGCCCTGCCCTGACAACAAGACGCATGCTCTTGGATTTTCCTGCCAGAGCTGAAATGGTTGGCCAGCTTAACATGGTTGGCGACCTTAACCGTCTGATTAGCGGGGGATTTGGCAAAGCGGATCTCTTCACGCAATGGCGCCCAACATGGGAAGCAACCTTGCTTGATGTGAGCAAACATCCACATTGCCCTCCCAACCTGGCTTCTCCCCGCAAAGCTTATTTTCTCTCAGCTGTGGATGCCATCGCCGAGAGCAGCAGCCCACACGCCGCATTCTGGCCGATGCTGGAAAGTTGGCGCGGGGCCATCCAAATTTTGGGCAGTGAAGGCATTTATGAAACCCAGTGGCATCAGTTCCTGGGGGAATTGGGTATTCGACCGGATTCGCGCGAGCAGTGTTCCACTCAGTTGGATGCTTTCCTCGAGTCGTGTGAAAAAGTGCTTACCGACTGGAAATCGCGCTACGGCCTTTAATTCCTGTTGAAAATCGCACCAAACCTGTGGAAAACGGCTTGATTAGTTGGGGATAAAGCATCTGCAGTAAGCGTAAAGCTTGTGGATATTTCTGCTGATTGAAAATGATTTTCTTGATTATCCCCTTTTGGGGGGATAATCGGGCACTTGTCCCTATAGCACTGTGGATGAATTTTGACCCGCTATCCAAGTGGAAAATGGCTGCCTTTTGTCGGTTTTAACGAGAGAATTTAACTGATTTATTTCGTAAATTAATGTCGCAAATTCTCGTAGAAATGAGATTTCCACTTTTCCACAGACTCTATGATGATGACTATTCTTAATTAAGAAATATAAAGAGAATAAGGAAATGTTTAAATCCGCAATTCCGTACGGCCTGTCATTTTTTCTTTGACGGTATTAACCACAAGGCTGATGTGCTCTTTGCGGGTTACCAAATCAAGGTTATCAGTTGAAATAATCAAAACAGGGCACTGATTGACGTTTGAGATCCAGCCCTCATAGAGGTCATTCAATCTGGCCAGGTAAGCCTCCGGAATATCCGCCTCAAAATCCCTACCCCGTCGGGCGATGCGCTCTGCCAATACAGGCACAGAGGTTTTCAGATAAATAATCATATCGGGCGGTGGAAGCAAGGTGGTTAAAATCTGATAAAGATCCTGGTAGACCCCAAAATCGCGCTCACTGATATCACCCTGAATGAAAAGATTTTTTGCAAATATTTCTGCATCTTCGTAGACGCTGCGATCCTGGATAACTGAACCCTGAACATCCAGAAGTTGGCGGTGGATGCGAAGCCTGCGGGTAAGATAAAAAAGCTGCGATTGAAAAGCCCAGCGCTTCATGTCTTCGTAAAA
>DATIUL010000174.1:0-1767 GCA_035466865.1 Anaerolineaceae bacterium
GGCCCTGGGCCGGGCAGCGGCAAGATGGCCACCGCGCTTTGCCAGCTTTACCACGAGTACAAACATGGTAAAGTGGCCGGCTATTCCAAGTTTGAAACTTTTCCCATCTGGAACTTACCGCTCAAGCACCCGGTGAACGTGGCTTATGAAGCCGCCACCGTGGACCTTAAAGACGTCAATATGATTGACCACTTCCATGTTGAGGCTTACGGCCAGATGGCCGTCAATTACAACCGCGATCTGGAAGCATTCCCGTTGTTGAGGCGCATCATTGAAAAAATTACCCAGAAAGAATCGGTTTTCAAGTCCCCGACCGATATGGGTGTTAACCGGGCTGGTTTGTGCATTGTGGATGACGCAGCTGTGCAGGAAGCTGCCCGCCAGGAGATTACCCGGCGTTACTTTAAAACAGCTTGTGAGTATAAAAAAGGCTTGCTTGGCCAGGAAGAACTGGACCGCATGCTGATGATCATGGACGAATTGGGCTTAAAGCCAGAAGACAGGAAGGTGGTTATGCCCGCCCGCGAACGTGCTGCCAGGCTGCGTCAGGAGTGCGAAGACACCGATGGGTTAAGCGCCGTGGCTATTGAATTAGCAGATGGCGAGATTATCACCGGAAAATCCTCCGAGCTTATGGATGCCGCTGCTTCGGCGTTGCTGAACGCAGTCAAACATTATGCTCATATCGCGGATGATCTGCATCTGATTTCGCCCATAGCGCTTGAGCCCATGCGCAGTTTGAAAGGCCAGCTTTCCGGCAGTGAGCGCACACAACTCAATGCCCAGGAAGTGCTGCTGGCTTTGAGTATCTCCGCGGTCACCAACCCCATGGCACAACTGGCTTTGAACCGATTGCAGATGTTTGATGGTTGCCAGGCACACTCAGCAACCATGCTGGGTGATGAAGACGAGCGCATCTACCGCGAGCTGGGCATCGATGCCACCAGCGACCCGGTGTTTGCTTCCGCCAACCTCTTTTACGATATGTAAGCAGTTTCATCTTTCGCGGAGTGCTGTTATTTGAGCATTCCCAGGGGATAAATTCTGCTTCAAAGGAAATTTCTACCATCGAGGGCTTATATGATTGATTTCACCATCCAAAACCAAAAACTAGACCAGGTGGCGGGTTTGCTGCGTCGTGACGGAATTGATATGTGGATGACCCTGGGGGCGGAAACCTCCATGAAACCGGAGCCAGCCCTGGATTTCATTTTAGGCCTTGATATGACCTGGCTTTCAGCTTTTATTCTGACCGCCAAGAACGAGCGCATTGCCATTGTCGGGCGCTTCGACGCTGAGAATGTGCGCCTCATGGGCGGCTACAACGAAGTCATTGCTTATGATGAGGATTTCTTTCCGCCTTTACTGCAGGTGCTCAAAAGGTTGAACCCGGCCAGCATTGCCCTCAATTACTCCGAACATGATGTTTCAGCCGATGGGTTGAGCCACGGCACCTGGCTGAGTTTGAAAAAAGGGCTTGCCCGCACCCCTTATGCTGAGCGTTTTGTAAGTTCAGAAGGACTCGTGCGCTCTTTGAGGGGGCAGAAAACCCCGGCTGAAGTGGAACGCATCCGTACTGCCGCCCAAACGACCGAAGAAATTGTGAATAAGATAGGCCAAAGTATCAAAATTGGCATGAATGAAGAGGACCTTTACGCCATGGTACAGGGTTTGATGAGCAAGCGAGGCCTTACCCCCAGCTGGGACCCTTGCCCGAATATCTCGGTTGGCGCGGCTTCGGTTGCCGGCCATACCCTGCCCGACGCG
>DATIUL010000175.1:0-3597 GCA_035466865.1 Anaerolineaceae bacterium
GTGACAAAAATTTTTATCGTCCTTGATTTATCGATAGGGTGGGTCGCTGACCCACCAAAATTCTAATGGGAGCACTTACTGGTCATGGTCAATAACCTTCACCCCCGCTTCGCGGACCCTCCCCGAAGGGAGGGCTAATGATTTTGAGTTGCTTGGGCTCCCCTGACGAGGGAGGGTAAGAAAATTAGCCCTAAAGCAAAAACCTTTTTTGTATCAGTTGGTGTAACACCCATGCAACACCATCGTCTTCGTTGGAGGGTGCAATCAAATCGGCAATGCGTTTAATACCATCCACGGCATTTGTAACGGCCACACCCACGCCTGCCTGGCGGATAAGTTCAAGATCGTTGGGGGAATCGCCGATGCCAACCGTGTTTTCAGGGGGAATTTCAAGCATGTCAGCAATTATTAGCAGTGCTACCCCTTTGTTGGCACCCGGTGCATTGATCTCAATAGAGTGCGAGCTTGTCCAGGCTAATTCAAGTTGCGGTTCCACCTCAAATATCCTCTGCACCATTGGCTCCAAAACCTCTGGTTTTCCAATAAATGCCACTTTGGAAGCTTCCCGATCAAAATCTTGGATCAAATTAGGATCCAGCCGATAATTACAGGCAGGAGTAAAGACTGAAAATGAACTCATTATTTCTGATTCACGGTTAAAGACCACAGAATCGGTGTCGTGCAAATATACAAGTACATCTCCGCTTTGAACTTGCTCCAAAATCCGGCGCATCTGACCAGCCGACATGACCATTTTTTGAAAGATTTCATCGTTGATAGGGTCAAAGATTATTGCCCCGGCATCACCGGCACATGGGGCCAGGATGCCAAGATCATCCAGAACATGCAAAAATCCGCAATGCGAACGCCCGCTGATGAGCGAAATCGCGACTCCGTTCGCTTGGGCATCACGAATTGCTCTGCTGTTAACCGCACTTATCTCCATGTCACCACGTAACAAGGTGCCATCCAGATCAATACCAACCAGAAATTTTGGCTTTTTGGGGAACCTTTTTATTAATTCCATGCCGAATAATTATGCTTTTGGCGGGCACTTGTGTCAAGCAACCAATCATCAACGCACAATTATCGTAGACAAGCACTGGAAACCAGTTTTCTAAAGAAATTCTTTGATATCTACATCATATATCCACATTACCCGTCACCAACGCACAAAATACCCTTGCCAATTACAGGAGCGGATGTATAATTTTTAAGTCTACTATTCAGTTCTGCCTAGACAGCGCACATTGATAATTCATAACCAATTCACAAATAAATTTTTCTTGTTCTAGCGTTGAGTGTCAACAATTTCTAATCTGAAACCGGTCACGTTTTTCCAGGAGGTGAATTAATTAGCGAATCTATTCCCTTAACTTCCAGAAACCGTATGCAATGTTTTGAAGCAGAAAGGAAAGTAATGAAAAAGTTCTTAATTCGTTTATTTACTCTACTCATCGTGATGGGCCTGGTTGTAACACCCGCCCTGGCTCAAACGCCTCCTCCGGAAAACACCGACCGTATCTCTCCCACTTTTGAAACGCCAACACGGCAGGAACCGAAACCTGTTCCTCAAGAAATTATTGATTTATTCAAAGATGGCATGAGCATCGAGGATTTCCTGGCCTCAAATAAAGGCCCGATCCCAACTGCCCTGATGGCCTATGCCAATCTTCCTGTGACGGTTATAGTCCAACTTGAATCACCTTCACTGGTGTCTTATATGGAGAAACAGGAAGGCACAACCGGCACAGGAATCGGTATAACCAGCCAACAGTCCTACGTGGCTGAGCTGACTTCCGATCAGGATGCTCTTCTTAACCAGGTTAGTTCCGCGGGTATTGACGCAGTGGTAATTAGCCGTTATACCAAGGCTCTCAATGGATTTATGGCCAGGGTGGCGTTCAAAGACCTCCAGGCGTTGCGATCTCTACCGGGTGTCAAATCTATTGCCAGGGCTCCTGAGCATACAATTGATAGCACAAGCCAAGGCGCGCCAATGGATGCGGGCATTATGCAGGCTGTAAATGCCTTCAAACCTAAAGGTACTGGGGTTCGGATTGCCATCATCGATACAGGTATTGACTACACCCATAAGTTGCTGGGTGGGGATGGCGACCCTGAAAGTTACTTGGAAAATGACCCTAGTATTATCGAGGATGAAACATTCCCAACCCTTAAAGTTATCGGTGGCTATGATTTTGCCGGTACCAATTACAACGCTGCTAATAATGATGACCCTGCAATCTATAATCCTGTGCCAGACCCTGACCCCCTGGATGAAAATGGGCACGGTACGCACGTGTCATCTATCGCAGCCGGCATGGCAACAACTGGCCTTGGCAACTACCTTGTTCCTGGTGTGGCGCCGGATGCCAGCCTTTACGCACTAAAAGTATTTGGTGCGACTGGTTCGACCAACCTGGTTGTCGATGCCATTGAATGGGCAATGGACCCCAATCAGGATGGGTCAGTTGACGACCATGTGGATGTCATCAACATGTCATTAGGCTCGTCTTTTGGCCCTGCCATTCCGGATGATCCGGAGTTCCTGGCTGTCGAAGCTGCCAATGCCGCAGGCATATTTGTTGTGGCATCTTCTGGTAACGCTGGCGATGAACACTATGTGACAGGCTCACCTGCCAATACGGATTCAGCCCTGTCAGTTGCTTCATCGACGACTGAGTTTATGTATGCGCCTTTCATTGCCTATAACGACGGGCTGGACCAGCAAATCCCATATAACACCTCGGATAACGCATTTGTCTCTGCCATTAGCGGGCAATTAGTGGATGTAACTACCAGGGGCGATACCACTGGTTTGCTCTGCTCTACTACCGGCGTAAGTGCTATGACCGACGAAATTGCATTAATTCAGCGGGGATCTTGCAGTTTTTATATCAAGATAAACAACGCGGAGGCTTTGGGCGCAAAAGCGGCGATTATCTACAATAATGCTGCCGGTTCGATCAATATGGCGACCGCTGGCTCTTCCTTGCCCGCCGGGTCCATCCTGCAAAGTGATGGGCTAATTCTGAAAGGCCTTTCACCCATTGATGTCGTTATTGGCCCTGATTCAAACGTTGGGCAATTCCTATTATCAACACCTGCTGGCACCCTCTCAGACTTTTCGTCCCGTGGGCCACGCGGTTACGACTCGATGTTGAAACCTGAAATTACCGCCCCGGGCTCGGATATTTTTGCTGCCCAAATGGGGTCTGGCAACTTGGGGATAAGCATGAGCGGTACCTCAATGGCAGCGCCTTACGTGGCCGGTGCAGCCGCCCTGATGAAAGAAGTCCATTCGGACTGGACGAATGAACAAATCAAGGCTGCCCTGATGAATACGGCCGATGACCTTGCCGACCCGGTAAGCAGCATGGTGCCAAAACAAGGTGCGGGTGAAATTGATGTTCCTGCAGCTCTTCGCACTCAGGTAGTCGCTGTTGGTGACCCCAAATTTGTATCCCTGAACTGGGGCCTGCTTGAATTGACCGATGCAACCTTTAGCAGCGAGAAGTCTGTTACTCTGCATAATTCCGACCCGATTGCTTCGCTTACTTTTGATGTTGGTGCCTTATTCACATCTCCCGTTTC